>JBCCLV010000097.1:0-15184 GCA_039026695.1 Bacteroidota bacterium | reverse complement strand
GTAAAATTGAAGACCATAAGCACCAGCCAGAAAATAGGACTTTTGATACGTAAGACCTCTAGCACCTTTTTAAAGCAGCTACAGTTATGATAGATAAGCGCTCCTATGGAAAAAGGTAAACTAGCTGCTGCTATAGTGTAGTATCGATCTTGCCATGATTTGGAAAAGATTAATAGATATACAGTGATTACTAAACTAATAACAAACCAAACAATAGATCTTTGCTTGTTACGGCTCAAACCAAAACATATACACATGTAAAAGAAGATTTCGATTGTTAATGCCCAGCTAGCTGGTGAGAGGCGAAGTAAGGTATCGCGAGGAAAAATGATCAATAGATTATGGAAGTACTCTTCTAGTTTGGAAGGAAGGAAAATGTTTTGCTTGAATTGAGTGACTTCTTCTTTGAAAATGAGAAGTAGGAGGACAGAGAATCCTATTGCAGCATAGTATGATGGATAAATTCTTAAAAAGCGATTAAATAAAAAACGCCTAAAGCCGTCTGCTGTATATCCATAGCTTGTTTGCATCACCAAGGTCATTAAGTATCCACTCAGTGTATAAAATCCGAAGACTGAATAAATACCTAACTGGTAGGGGCCAAATAGGTGCCCTATCATTACAAAAAGGGCCAGAATAGTACGATAGGTCCCAAACATTCCAGTGACAAATTTAGCAACTCAAATTCAGGTCTAAAATTCTAAGCCATCAGGGAAATGCAATCGGTGGGGGATTATTTAGTCTTTAATAACCACCCGCTGCATGGTTTTCTCATAATCGTCCTGAATCCAAAAGAGGTACGTTCCGCTCGCGAGATCTCCCACATCATAAATATCGCTTCCTTGTGTATTTAGTTTCTGCACCAGCTGACCGGAAAGACTGAAGATGGTAATTGAATTTGGTTTACCAGTGATTCGTATTGCACTTTTGGCTGGGTTTGGGGAGACAGAAAAAGTATTTCGTTCAGGGGTGTGTAGCGGAGTGTTTTCGTCGACATCAGTAATATTAATCGTAATTTGGGCTGTGCTTGATAGCTCACCGTCAGATACACTTACCAATAAATTGTAAACTGCAAGGGATTCAAAATCGAGAAGCTCTCCTCGCTCTACGAATAATTCTCCTGATGTACCATTGAGCAAGAAAGTACCGGAATCGTTTCCTTCTGAAATTGCATAGTTTAAAAGCATCTGCTCAGGATCGTTCGCCAGTATTTTACCTACAAAGTCACGATCCTTGCTGTCTTCAGGGATTGAAAACGCTTGATTTTCTACGATTGGAGGGCTATTGACCAACGCTTGATTAACATTGATCGATACAATAATAACGGTGTTAAAAAGGCCATCTGAGATTCCAACGGTAAGGTTGAAGGTAGGATTTAAGTCAAATATTAGTGCAGACGAATTTGATACGCTGATTTCTCCTCCGTTTTCTGAAAGACTAAATGCACTATCTACATTACCTCCTAAAATCGAATAACTAAGCACATCACCATCTAGGTCAGTAGCAAGTACTGTGGTGATTTGGGTACCGTTGGGTATCTCTTCCTCAATATCAATGGTAATTGCTTCAGCTACCGGGGCATTGTCATTCACATTAGCCACCATTATTTCGATGTTTTCTACAGCGCTAAAGCTTCCCAAGTCGTCGGTAGCTTGAATTGATAAGGTATAAAACCGAGCATCCGTCTCATAGTCAATGGTATCGCGTGGAGAGATATAAAAGCTACTGGGTGTGGATACACCTTGCTCAAGTAAAAAAATCTCATTTTCATTTCCAGCGGTAAACAAAACCTGCAAATCTTGTGATTCGGGATCGGAAACCGGCACCTCAAGTGACCACTTCTCATTTTCAGGAAAGGAAAAAGTGGTGGTTGTAAAGGCGAATTTTGGGGGTAGGTTGAGCGTAAGCAGCACAGTAGCAGAAGCGCTTTCTACACCATCGCTTACTGTGATTTCAGTGGAAAAATTTGTTGGCTCTGAAAAATCTAGCGACGACACATTTGTAATAGAGAGTGCTCCAGAAAATTCACCAATGGTAAAAAGTGCTGCATCAGGACCTCCCGTTATGCTAAATGTGAGCTCATCAAATTGAGGATCACTTGCCACTACCTGACCTATAATATCCCCATCATTGAGGGTATTATTGATAAAAAATGTCTGGTTTTCTATGATGGGGGTAGGAGATTGTAGCAGTGCAATGGTATAAATCGCCTCCGATTGATTTTGACCATCAAATGCTGCGATTACCAAAGAAAACTCAGGATTTGTCTCAAAGTCAATAGCCGATTGATCGGCCACTGCTAGCTGCCCGGTGAGTGCATCTATTGCAAAAGCATCCGCCGTGTTGCCAGCAACAAGAAAATACAGTAGCTCGTCACCATCTGGATCTGTTGCAGTTGCGGTCGTAATTACAGTTCCTTGTGGAAGGTCTTCGTCGATGGTAAGGAAAGCATCAGTCAGCATAGGAGGATTGTCGTTAATATTGGTAATTGAGATGCTAATCTGGGACATACTTACATTGGAGAATTCATCTTCTGCACGTAATGTCAGATCAAATTGGTTGATTCCAGACTCGAAATCAATTCCTCCCTGCTGATCTGTGGGAGTTATTTCAAAAACTTGAACCTCACTTACCACAGTTGAAACAATTGCGAGTAGGTTATCACCATTTCCTTCTGTAATGGTCACTTCCAGTTGGTCGTTTTCACCATCTGCAACGGGAACCTCAATAGACCAGACATCCTCCTCAGCTCGGGAGAAAGCCGAAGCTTGCCAGCTAAAAAGTGGCTTAGTGTTAAGTAAGATTGAGATTGTGGCCTCCGTAGCATTCGACCCGTCACTGGCCTCAATAGTAAGCGCCCTGATTTTTGGAATAGAAAAATCAAGTGCCAAACGGTCTGCCAAGGTGATGATACCTGTAAACTCATCCAGAAAAAAGGCATCATCATCGTTTCCTGATAGCACGTTGAATGACAGCTCATCTCCCTGTGGGTCTGTGGCCTCCAGTTCAATAATCAGGTCTCCACTTTCTACGGTATCGATAATATTCACGCTTTGGTCCAGAAAAATTGGGTTTTCCTGCGCGGATGCTTCCCTTTCGAATAAAATGAAAGCAAAAAAGATCGAGATATAAAGAACAAAACGTGTGCGAGCGCTCATCTCCGTGATCGAAAGTAGCTTATAAAATAAAGACTCAGTTCAGGTATCAGACGACATCAGATTCAATGGTATTCGGCAGAGATGCGGTTTACAGGGAATAAAGAATCGCCCCGACGGCACTAAATACGATCATCACGGAAATACTGTACATAAAATTCAACAGGACCAATTTAAATATTGTGATAAGCCAGGATTGTGTATAAACACGTTTCAATGCCAAAGCCAAATAAACTTGAGATATAAATATTGCAATGAACAGTGACCATTGGCTCAAAAAAACGCTGGAGGGGAAAATATAGTCGATCAAAATAACGATCAGTGTGAGCAGCAAAAAGACAAAAGAATGGTAGTGTATTGAAAAAATGAAATGCGATAAGTAGAACCTGCCAGGCTTCCGGAAGAGGACGTAAAGATAGAGTGCAAAAAGGGGCAGAAGCAGAAAAAATAGTCGAGGAAACCACACGCTAAAGAAAGAATCAAGAAACTGAGATTCTTCGCTTAGCTCTGTGCCGGCGGTAGTATCTACAGCACCTAAAAACAAAAAGAACACGATACTGATAAAAATGAAAAGGCGAAGGGGAGGTATATACCTTACTCTACGTCCTTTTAAAAACTCCAGGGTAAGAAACCCTGGTTTGAATAGAAGTGGGCGGAGGCTACGAATGATGAGGGAGTCAAACGTGAAGTAGTCTCCAAGAAAATCAAGGATAAACTGCTTAAAAGTGACCACTTTCTCTTTGTGTTCTTGCCCACAAGATGGACAGAAATTGTAGTCTGGCTTCAGAATGTAATCACAGTTTTTGCACTTGCTGTCCAAATGGTTGTAGCTTTAGATTAAGGAATTGCAAACTACTGATGTCTGTCGAAGTTATTTAGTTGCTTTGGTTTTACGTGCTTCCATCTTTCTTTTACTACTATCTGGGGTCACTTGCTTCGGATATTCGCAACGCATTATCGTGGATACAGCGTCTACCAGCAAGTATCGCATAGCTAAAAGTACACAGCAAAGCAAAGTTAGCGCTACCGAAAGCCAGACTGAAGCAGCTCCTCAAGAGGAGATGTCTTTCGGAGACAGGGCGCTATCTATAGGTTCTGGCATTCTCAATCGGCTAAAAACAAGATTTAATTTAGACGAAGCTGCTGAGAGTATTAAAGAGAAAAAGGAAAAGCTGCTGGGCGCTGAAGGGAAGTCAAAAGACGGCTAAATACCCAGGCTAAGCAGGGGATACGGGATCGGTAGCGTCGATTGAGTATTGTATCCTACTGGAATTCTACAGAGTGCCTCTGATATACCTCATTTCCCTTGCCTTGATAGCTGAGGTCTACCCGAGGAACAGAAGATTTGCTCCAGGTAATATCGAGTACAGCAAAATTCGTAGGGTATATAATTGATTTCTCACGGTATTGGTTGGGCTCCTCTCTTGGCTCGCTCCATGGGTTGGTAAGGCTGCTGGAAGTAAACTCATACAGTACTTTTTTCTTGTGGTCTATTTTCGAAACTTCCGACATGTGTCGATCTCCAGAAATAATCAGCAGGGGAGCGGAAACAGAGCTCAGTAAGTTCAGAAGCCTTTTCCGTTCACGTGGAAAATTGGCCCACTTTTCATAGCGATGTGCTTCAGGAATCACCTGAATTCCACTCCCAACGATAAAGAGATCAGAATTATCGGCCAGCTGGGATTCCAGCCAGCGCCATTGTTCGTCACCTAAGATTTTACCTTCGGGATCTGGCATATTTATCCCATCTGCACTTTTTTTAAGCGGGTCCCGAAAATATCGGGCATCCAGCAGAATCACCTTGATACGTTTGTTGCCTACAAACTCGTAAGATTGATAAGCGCCTTCTCTTCCCCTCGCTGGGTGATCCTCTGGTACACCTAAAAATCTAAACATCTCTAGCTTGCTCTCCCTTTTCTTGGGGTACTCTTTTCCTCCATCATTGATGCCAAAATCGTGATCATCCCAAATTCCTATCACTTTGGATCTGCTGGCAAGTAGTTGATATTCAGGGTGACTTTTTTGTTGGTCATACTTAGCCCTCATTTCAGCCATATCTTCGGTATCTCCGTAGATGTTGTCACCGAGCCAAACCCAGAGATCGGGGCTCACATTATTAACTTCTTTCCAAAGCTGCGATTCCACTTTATCTTGTTTGCTGCAGGAGCCAAATGCAATCCTTTGGACCACCTGTTTAGTACTTTGATCTGCTTGCTGACCAAAGAGTACCGTAGGTACAAATACGAGAATTTTCACGACAAACTTCATGGTAGAAAGCTAGATCGCAAATGTGAAATTACTGTGAACTAAGTAATACGAATTTGTCTCTAAACGAGCATTAAATCCTGCATTACCTCATACTGAGGATTCCAAACCTATTTCTTGCTGGCATTGAAAAGCTTTTGCTTTTCGTCTTTAGAAAGGCTTTCATACCCTTTCTCTGAGATTTTATCAAGAATTGCATCTATTTCTGCCTGGGGAGTTTGAGACCCGCCTCCTGACGATGCGTTAGATTTCTTCATTTTTTGGCTAGGCCGTCTGTTGCCGCCTCTATGCGTCACCTTAATTTTTGGTTGAGGCTTGAAAAGACTTTTAAAAAAGGATATTGTATTGATGATCCAACCTCCGATATCATTTCCTTGCTTCAATTGACTCATGTAAAGCCATCCCATAAGTGCGCCACCTAGGTGTGCAAATTCTCCACCAGGATTTATGGAGCCACGTGTCCCTATCAGGCTGAGGAATACGGTTACTAGCGCAATGTATTTGATCTTGACGGGCCCAATAAAGATCATCACGATTGTGTAATTCGGGAAGTAGACTGCTGCACCTACCACAGTTGCCGTAACTCCGGCACTTGCACCCACAATTGTGGCAGTGTCTACAGCTCCGGCAAATTGAGGGATCAAATTGTAAGCTGCTAAAAAAGCGATGATGCCTCCAACGATACCCATGCTAAAGACAGAGATCACCTTTTCACCTCCCAGAAACTCCTGGATAATTCTGCCAAACCAATAAAACCAGAGCATATTGAAAAGAATGTGCATAAATCCATCGTGCACAAAAGCGTGAGTGAGGAGCGTCCAGGGCCGAAAGACCAAGGAAGGCAGGTATGATGGTAGCCCTAGCCATGGTCTCACCATTCCTCCAATACCCACAATAAGCATGACTCCCGTGATCACAAAGACCACTACATTGATCAGGATGATCTGGGCAACCGCATTATTTGGCTTATTCCAGGCATTTTTAAAATCATCAAAGATCCCCGCTCCATTCATGATCGCTCAATAAAATCTTTTGGTATCATTTTTCCAAAATTTCAACAAGATAAACGCAATAAGCATTCCACTGAGGTGCGCTAGGTGTGCCACATTATCTCCAGGCGTTCTTGTAAATTCTGAGTAGAGTTCATACATCCCGTAGAAAAAGACCAGGTATTTTGCCTTGATCGGTATGGGTGGAAACAGCAAAAAAAGTTCTGTATTGGGGAATAAAAAGGCAAACGCGAACAGGATCCCAAAGACCGCCCCCGAGGCACCAATCATGTTAGAATTCGTGATTACCGCTTCGTAAATGTCTTTTACTTCACCTACGGTCTGCTGCTGATAAGCGGGATTCGCATCATATTTATCATATAGCTCTCCCAGGTAAGTAATGTAGCTGCCAGATAGGCCCAGTGACTTTGATTTAAGCACAATTTCATAAAAGGCATCCGGGCTCGGGTTGTCCACGTAAGAGGAGGCCAGCTCTCTAATAGGATACTTTTCTACTGCATCAGCTACCCCATATAGCAGACCGGCGCCAATACCACATACCAGATAAAAGATCAGGAAGCGCTTGGCCCCCCAGACGGTCTCCAGCATTGGCGCGAAAACCAATACAGCAATCATGTTTCCAATCAGGTGCCAGGTACCACCATGCAACCACATATAGGTGAGAAACTGGTAAGGCGCAAATTCGGACGAGTAAACTACCCTTAACCCAAAGTAGTCAGCAAGAGGAAGACTCAGAAAAGTCCCTAAAATGAAGATCGCCACATTGGCAATCAAGATATTCTTCGCGACAGGAGTAAGTCTTCTAAACATTACCGTACTAAATTTTCAAAGGTGAATTTGGTTACTATCAGTAAACTAAAATCCACCATATTGTCTTTGTTAAAGCTGTAAAATTAATCATCTGTTTGCTGGCAAATGATGTAGGTAATGTGCCATTCTTGAGTAAACACTTATGTCTCTCCACGGTGGTTACACTCCTTTTCGGAACCATGCGTCGATTTTATCCAAGCTCACCAGTATATATGTTGCATTTCCGTCGGGCGTGTAGTTAGGCTGCTCGCAGGCAAAAAGTTGATCCATAAGTTGGTCCATTTCTTCGGCTTTCAGTTTGTCACTTTTGCTAGTCGCCACGCGCTTAGCAATGGCTCGTGTCAAACTTTCATTTTTTGGAAGGTCCAGTTTCTGTACGTTTTGCTTGTATTGGTCCAGTAGCCCTTCAAATACTTCTTTTTCATTGCAAGGAGCCAGTGCTGAAGGAATGCCTTGAATCACGATGCCCTGATCGCCCATCTCTTCAAATTCAAAGCCTAGCTGATTGATCTCTTTTTTTATTTCTCTTACCAATGACAGATCCGATGGATTGAGCTTTACCCGCTCTGGAAACATACAGGACTGAGTGGTGGTAGAGCGGTTGCTGATTGCTGCCTGATATTGTTCAAAGATGATGCGTTCCAGTGCGGCAGACTTGTCCAACACGATCATTCCGCTTTTAACTTGTCTCAGCAAATACCGGCTGTGCAAGTGGTAGGTACCAGTTTTTGGCGGGAGAGATTCACTCTCATTGCTTTCATTGATCCTGCTTGGGTACAAGGCTTCAGCGGGTCGTTCGCGTTGTGCTTCAGCGATTGCAGAGACTTCTTCGCTGGAGGCTGAGGCATAGAGCTCATTGAGTTTTTCCAGTCGGGCCTGGCTATTCTCGAGTGTCCGAAAACTGCTGTATTCCCGCTCCTTCTTTGTGATGAATTCTGCACTTTCTCGTTTTTCGTTTAAGTGCTCAAAGCTCACCTCGGTTGAAAAGTCTAATGATGGTGTAACATTAAATGATGCTAAAGCCTGCCGTGTGGTGGCGTTGATTATCCCGTAAAGCATCCTATCATCGTCAAATTTCACCTCTGTTTTGGTAGGATGCACATTAATATCCACATGAATTGGGTCTATTTCAATAAATATGCAATAAAAAGGAAAGTAATCCTCTTTCAGGAGTCCTTCAAAGCCCTTAACCACCGCATGGTTTAGATAGCTATTTTTAATGAATCTACCGTTGATAAAGAAAAACTGTTCTCCACGTGTCTTCTTGGCAAATTCGGGTTTTCCTAAATAGCCTCTCAGTTTGAGCAGGTCTGTTTCTTCCGCATAAGGGATGAGTTGCTGCTGATAGCCTTTGCCAAAGAGCTGTACTATGCGTTTACTTAACTTCCCCGATTCTAAGCGAAAAGCTGTGAGGTCATTTTGAATAAAGGTGAAGTTAATCTCAGGATGAGCCAGCGCTATGCGTTGAAATTCATCATGGATGTGTCGGAGTTCTACCGGGGTGGACTTGAGAAAGTTTCTGCGGGCCGGAACGTTGTAAAACAAATTCTTTACAGAGATAGAGGTGCCTGTAGGAACAGCGGCAGGTTCCTGACTTTTTACCTCGGAAGACGCTATTATGAGGTGAGTTCCTAGTTCATCTTCTACTCTTTTGGATTTAAGCTCCACTTGAGCTACGGCAGCAATAGAAGCCAAGGCTTCACCTCTAAAACCCAGCGTTTTGATTCTGAACAGATCATCCGAAGTAGAAATCTTAGACGTAGCATGTCGTTCAAAGCTCATTCGAGCGTCTGTCATGCTCATGCCTTTTCCATCATCTACGACCTGGATCAGCACCTTACCGGCATCCTTCACAATCAGCTGTATTTGCTTTGCGCCAGCATCTACACTATTTTCCAGCATCTCCTTTACAGCTGATGCAGGACGCTGTACCACTTCTCCGGCGGCTATTTGATTAGCGATACTATCTGGTAGCAGACGAATGATGTCGCTCATCAGCGAGACCTCATTTTTCTTACCCGATAAAGCAAATAGATACCCAGGATTACGATTAAATAGATCTGAAAAATGTCATTGCCAAATTCCAGCCACCCAAAAATGAGACCACCCAAGGAGGTGGCAATTCCAAGTTGCATGAGAGAAGTGGCAGGCGCCTTGGTATTTTTCCTTTTGAAATTGATTCTTGTCGGCTGGTAATCCCCGGTTTCTTTCCCGTCTATTTCCTCCCTTATCCTTTCTGTGCGCTCCTGAATTTCTTCTTTTATAGGGTCGTAATAGCGCGGTTTTATCTGAAACTGCTGGTGCTTGGGTAATCTAAAAAGTGAAGGAAATCTGGGCATAAGTCCTATTGCAGGGTCAACGCTTTTTGCAGTATTTAGAACAGCTTACTGGCCATTTTGATCCAAAATTAAAGATGATGGCACGAAAAGTGATCGTTTTTGCCTTTATTTAGGATACTACAGATGAAAACCGTTTTTCCTTCAGTACTCTCCCTATTAGTCTTTTGGTTTGCCAATGCTGGTCTACCGTATCCTTCTATTTGGATTGAAGGTGCAAGTTTTGGGTTGGATCAGAAGGACATTCAGCATTCGGAAACAATTTATGTTACGGCCTGGGATGAGAAAGCGCAAAACCTAAAGAAAAAACACAACGCCTCACTAGCGCTTCAACTCTCCAAGAGTTTAAATCCATATCTGTATGACGGTGTGGACCTGCCTACACTCAGTGCGCTTGCGGCGATTCCTAAAAATGAAAAGGCAGTCCTAAAGGAGTACCTTGTTTTTTTAGAGGAGTTTTCAAGGACCAAAGGCATCAACTATCTGGTGCTACCAAAATTGGATGAGTTGTCAATTGATGAGAGAGCGGTCTTGGAATATGCCAGAGAATTGTCGCCGTTTTTTTACTTGGCTAGAGAAGGGATAGGCTGGAAGTTTCCCGTGACCAAGAAGGAGTACTTGGAAAGCAAGAAAAGAGGGATTTCGATCTTTGTAGTGTCGCAGGAAACAAAGCTCAAAAAGATGCTCAAGTGGGAAGAAAAATTCCGAAAGGCCGAGGAGCTAGAAAAGTTGCAGCGAATTTTCGCGTCCCGAGATAGGTATTTTAAGCAAGTGTTCTCCTTTCCACCGATGCTGGGAGAGAAGATTCAGGAATGTGCCACTTACTCCTTTAAGTCGGCTCTACCTGACTTGGGGTCTGCTAAGACAATAACCTACCTGGGAGAGAATGTTGAATTAAGAAATTGGCTTGCTCGATATACCAAGGTGTCTTCAACCAGAAATCCAAATGGCATCACAGTAGTAGATTTTTTGAGCATGTCAGACACTGAAGTGAAAGAAGGGGATGTAGTTCTTACACGAGAGCGGATCGATCTTGAAAGGGTAAGTCAGGTGGTGGTCCCATTTAGTAGTGGTTATGAAGTTACCTTGGCCCAACAGCTATTTGGCGCCAAGCCTATTCAAGTAGTCGATTTTGATCAAATCCAAAGGTTTGACAAGCAATACCTAGGGTATTCTAGCCCTCAACTGGAAGGTGTATCAGATCAATTTGTTTACCAACTAGACTCCATCGGCAGCCATGCAATAAAGGATTTGGCTACACCTGGAATACAGATAGCGGTGGTGAAGAACGGGAATATCATATATGATAGGTCTCTGGGTTATTACTCCTACGACAGCCTAAAACCGGTTGGTAAAGAAACGATGTATGACCTGGCTTCACTGACGAAGGTGATGGCTACACTCCCGGCGCTTGCTTGGCTGGTGGATCGAAAAATGATTTCGCTGGATGACAGTTTGGGCTTTCACCTACCAGAATTTAGAGGATCAAACAAGTCGGGGATCACTGTGAGGCAACTATTATCACATCAGGCAGGACTCAAATCTTATATGCCTTTTTGGAGCATGGTGCTCGAAGATGATATGATGGATGTCTTCTACTATCAGACGGATGAAGATGAGGCAAACGACGTGCGCACATATGGATATGCGCCCCATCCTGTGATGATTGACACACTTAAGAGTTTTATTAAGGAATCTGCATTGATCGAGGAACCGGACCGATACCACTACAGCGACCTGGGATTTATGCTGCTGCATTTACTGGTAGAGAAGGTTTCCGGGCAGCCATTTGACAGCTTTTTGGCCGAGCATTTTTACCAACCCATGGGCCTTGCAAGTACGATGTTTAACCCCACAAAACAAGGTATATCTCTAAGCTCAATTGCCCCGACAGAGTATGATTTTCGTTATCGAAAGGGTCAGGTCTGGGGAGAGGTGCACGATAGGAACGCAGTAGTTTTTGGTGGGGTGGCGGGTCACTCAGGGTTATTTTCAACGGCTACAGATCTGGCAAAAATGATGAGCATGTTTTTAAACGATGGGTACTATGCAGGGAGAAGGTACCTCTCTGCAGAAACATTAGCTGAGTTTAATTTTCGCCATTTTGAAGGGAATAGAAGAGGACTAGGCTGGGACAAAAAAGACGGATTGTTAGATGCGGCATCTATTTACGCCAGTGACTCCAGTTTTGGTCATACAGGGTTTACCGGAACCATGGCCTGGGCGGATCCGGAAGATGACCTTATTTTCATTTTTCTTTCTAATAGGATTTATCCGGATGCCCGAAATAATCGGCTGGGGGAATTCAACATAAGGACATCTATGCAAGATGCAATCTATCAATCGGTGGCGGTGGGCAAGCACGCATTGTTCGCCGGTCAGGAGCCTGGTCGATAGGTAAAGCTTTTTTGTAAAGGAGTAGTTTGCCGTAATAGCATCCGATTTTAAAAAGTTCGAAACTCAACCCCATCGTGGTTGGTTCTCCACTTTTACCACACATCATCCTTGAATAATCCATCGTGCAGCAGATAGACACTTTAGACCCAAAGAAGCATATTCTCATCAAAGGCGCTCGCGTCAATAACCTTAAAAATCTGGATGTTGCTATACCCCGCGACCAACTGGTGGTGGTGACCGGACTATCTGGCTCGGGGAAGTCAAGCCTTGCTTTTGACACGCTTTTTGCGGAGGGCCAGCGTAAATATGTTGAGAGTCTAAGCTCTTATGCAAGACAGTTTTTGGGCAGGATGGAGAAGCCCGAAGTAGACTATATCAAAGGCGTTGCACCCGCAATTGCGATTGAGCAAAAAGTGACCACAAAAAATCCGCGATCTACTGTGGGGACTACCACAGAGATATACGATTATTTTAAACTGCTCTTTGCGAGGATTGGAAAAACCATATCTCCTGTTTCAGGGCAGCCAGTAAAAAAAGATACGGTCACACATGTGGTTGATTACATCCTGTCACACGATGAGGGGGCCAAGCTAATGGTCACTACGCCGCTGAAGATGAAGGCTAAGCGATCCTTAAAACAAGAGTTGGAGATTTTGATGAGCAAGGGATACACAAGAGTCGTGCTAGATGAAAATGTGGCTTTTATTGAAGATTTGCTTAAAGAAAAGGCAACACCAAAAGGCGCTTTTGAAATATTGATCGACAGAGCAGTTGTACAAAATGATGAGGCTACTCAATTTCGCCTTTCAGATTCTGTACAGACCGCCTTTTTTGAAGGAGAGGGTGATTGTTTGATAACTATAGTCGGAAAAGGAAAAAAGGGATTTTCTGACCGTTTCGAATTGGACGGGATCATATTTGAGGAACCGTCTGTAAATTTTTTCAGCTTCAATAACCCCTATGGTGCATGTAAGAGATGCGAAGGTTTTGGAAACGTCCTGGGCATAGACCCAGACTTAGTGATTCCGGATCGGAACTTGTCTGTTTATGAAGGAGCCATCGCTCCCTGGAAAGGCGAAACCATGAAAGCCTGGGCTGAGCCGCTGCTCCGGGACGGTATTAGATTTGATTTTCCTATTCATAGACCTATCGCAGAGCTTACTGAGCAGCAATATGATCTCCTTTGGACTGGAAACGAATACTTCGATGGACTAAATGACTTTTTCAAACACCTGGAATCAAAGCTGCATAAAATTCAATACAGGGTGATGCTTTCCAGGTACCGAGGAAAGACAACTTGCCCGGATTGCCGCGGGACCAAGCTAAGAAAGGATGCCAGCTACGTGAAGATTGATGACCATTCTATCACTGATTTGGTACTGATGCCAGTAAAAAAGCTGTCCCCTTTTTTCCAATCAATGGAGCTGTCCGTGCATCAGCAAAAGGTAGCAAAGCGGATCTTAAGGGAAATAAGCAATCGGCTTTCCTATCTGGAGCAGGTAGGCCTGGGATATTTGACCTTAAACAGGCTTACCAACAGCCTTTCTGGAGGAGAATTTCAACGGATCAAGCTGGCTACATCGCTGGGTAGCGCCCTGGTAGGGTCGATGTATATTCTGGACGAACCAAGCATTGGCTTGCACCCAAGAGATACAGATCGCTTAATCAATGTACTCAAGCGCCTTAGAGACGTGGGGAACACTGTGATTGTGGTGGAGCACGAAGAGAAAGTGATGGAAGCGGCAGATCAAATCATTGATATTGGACCAGATGCCGGGGTTCACGGAGGGGAGTTGGTTTTTCAGGGTAGCACCGCCGAGCTCAATGGAAACACCCCATCCCATACCGCACGTTATCTAAGCGGTGCAGAATCAATTCCTGTACCTGCACAAAGGCGTCCCTGGCGCTCATCTATTACGATTGAGGGCGCCAGAGAAAACAACCTGAAAGATATTACGGTAGATTTCCCGTTGGGTGTCCTCACTGTGGTTACGGGTGTAAGCGGAAGTGGAAAATCTACATTGGTCAGAAAAATTTTGCATCCGGCAGTCGGAAAACTATTAGGTAGTGTCGGTGAGACTACTGGAAAGTTCACCAACCTTTCCGGGAAGTACAAAAAGATCACCCAAGTAGAATTCGTAGATCAAAATCCCATTGGCAAAAGTTCCCGATCCAATCCTGTGACCTATGTGAAAGCTTATGATGCAATCCGGCAACTGTTTGCTGATCAGCAGCTATCCAAGCAGAATGGCTTTAAACCGGCACACTTTTCCTTCAATGTGGATGGAGGAAGGTGTGAGGTGTGTGAGGGGGAAGGTACAGTAAAGATTGAGATGCAGTTTATGGCCGATCTCCATCTGATCTGCGAAAACTGTAACGGTCAGCGGTTTAAAAAAGAGATCCTAGAGGTTAGGTATAACGATAAGAATATTGCTGACGTATTGGATCTTTCTGTGGAAGATGCAATCACTTTTTTTGAAGGGAATACCGCGATTATCAATAAGCTGCAACCACTGCTTGATGTGGGTCTGGGGTATGTGAAGCTAGGACAGGGGTCTAATTCGCTGAGTGGAGGGGAAGCACAGAGGGTAAAACTAGCTTCCTTCCTGGCCAAGGGGCAAAAGCTGAATAGTACTGATCACATTCTTTTCATCTTTGATGAGCCCACTACCGGACTTCATTTTCATGATATAAAAAAACTACTGGACGCTATCAACGCGCTGGTGGAGGCGGGCAACTCAGTGGTAATCATCGAGCACAACACAGAGGTCATCAAAAATGCCGATTGGATCATCGATTTGGGGCCTGAAGGAGGCGAGGATGGTGGAACCGTGTGCTTTGCTGGGCTTCCTGAAGATCTGGTAAAACTAGAAGGGAATTATACTGGAAAGTACCTGAAAGAAAAGCTCTAATTCCGCCATTCCAAGCTGGTAAGCAGATGAAGTACGTCTTTTTTCAGGTAGCGAATGACTGGCGCAAGGGAGTCGTTTTTTGTAGCAGTTTTAAAATACAGAGCTCCCCGTAAGAAGTGGCGGGAGCTGTCTCTATCTGTAATGTGGAACTGTGCCTGGGTAGGAACTTGTCCTTCCAGCTCCGTATAGGAGGCGTAGAGTCCAGAGGGCAGTTCTACATTACAGATAGAGACAGCTCCCGCCACTTCTTACGGGGAGCTCTGTATTTTAAAACTGCTACAAAAAACGACTCCCTTGCG
>JBCCLV010000096.1:0-15704 GCA_039026695.1 Bacteroidota bacterium | reverse complement strand
TCAAGCGCAGGATCCTCAGTTTTCACAGTATTATGCAGCTCCGCTATACCTGAATCCTGGTCTTGCAGGGATAAATCAGAAGGGGCGAATGGGACTTAATTACCGTACTCAGTGGCCAAATCTTAACGCTAATTTTGAGACTTTTTCTGGCTATATAGATTATTACTTTGAAGACTACAGAAGCAGTGTAGGGCTGATTTTTAATCGGGACAGTGAGGGTATTGCGGGTCTACAATCGACCAGCATTGGCTTACAATATGCTTATCAGCTCCAGCTTAATTACCAATGGACCTTCAGGCCGGGGGTGGAGGTCGCTTATTTTATTAGAGACTTAAATTTTAGCGCTCTCACTTTTGGCGATCAGTTTGACGAGACGGGACAGGTGCGTCCCATTTCATCTGAAACTTTTGATACAGGACTGAATGCTACTTTTTTTGATCTTTCGTTTGGAGGTGTGTTGTATAACCCAACCATCTGGCTTGGGGGCTCGCTCCACCATGTGACAGAACCTAATCAAAGCATAGCAGGGGGTACAGCTCCACTACCTAGAAGATTTTCAGTACACGGTGGATATAGATTCGCGTTAAGCCCTGGTTCCCTTCGTGCTAGTCGAGGAGAGCGCAGTTTAACGCCTACCTTTCATTACAGAGCACAGGATCAATTTGATCAACTGGACCTTGGAGCTTATTTCACGCTGGATCCCATCCTTTTTGGACTTTGGTATCGAGGTATACCGATCAAGAACCTTGATGGAGTCATAAATAATGAATCGATTATTGCCATGATTGGCATTAAAAGTCGCAATACCACTTTTGGCTACAGTTTTGATTACACTATTTCAGGTCTCGGTATTGGGACGGGTGGAGCACATGAAATAAGTATTGCATACTCCTTTAGTCTCGGCGATCCTCGCAAACCAGCGGCAAATGTGCGTGAACTAAGATGTCCTATTCCTTTTTTGTTTTAGGAGTCTAAGGCAGGTCATTTTGTTTTTTGACAAGTTAGCTTTCTACTGTTTTCATCTGGTTTTTTCATTTTTGTGCCATGAGCGCAGAAATTGTTTTTTACCTTCTTTTAGGCATTTTGACTCTTGACTTTGCGATAGAGCGCATCCTAAGTTTTCTAAATCAAAGAAGCAGTAAACAGCCCATTCCAAAAGTCCTTAACGGAATCTACGATGAAGAGAATTACCAGAAGTCACAGCGGTACCAAAGCGCAATTGCTAAGTTTAGTGGCTTTTCAGCACTTCTTAGTTTTATCGTCAGTTTTTTTGCCATCTATTTGGGCTGGTTCGGCAAGTTGGACACATGGATCAGCGCTTATATAGAAGCTGACCACATAGTAACCCTGATCTTCTTTGGCATCATATTCTTTATTTCAGATTTCCTTTCCACGCCTTTTTCCCTGTACCAGAATTTTGTGATTGAAGAGAAATTCGGCTTCAATCAAATGACTTTAAAGACGTTTTTCTCAGATAAGCTCAAGAGTTACTTTCTTACTTTGGCCATCGGAGGTATTTTGATTTGGTTGCTTCTGCTGCTTATTGATCAGCTAGGTGCTCAATTCTGGTGGTATTTCTGGGCGGTTCTGGCAGCTTTTACCCTTTTTGCCAATCTGTTCTACACCTCCCTTATTCTACCTCTCTTCAACAAATTGAAACCGATGGAGGATGGTTCTTTGAAGGAAGCGATTAATGCGTACAGTGAAAAAGTGAAGTTTCCATTAACCAACATTTTTGTCATGGATGGGTCAAAGCGGTCAAGTAAAGGCAATGCATTTTTTAGCGGACTCGGTAAGAAAAAGAAGGTGGTGCTATATGATACGCTAATTGAAAATCACACCACAGAAGAACTTACTGCGGTTTTTGCTCACGAAGTGGGTCATTACAAAAAGAAGCACATTGTCTTTAGTACAGCCCTAAGTATCGGGATGGTAGGCTTTATGCTGTTTTTATTTTCAAGAATAACTTTCAATGCGGAGGTAGCCCAGGCCATGGGAGGAACATCTACAGCCATTCATCTTAATCTTCTTGCTTTTGGAATTTTGTACAGTCCTATCTCTACGTTAATAGGATTGGTAGGGAATTGGGTGTCCCGAAAGAATGAGTTTGAAGCTGATGCTTATGCGAAAGAAACCTACGCAGCAGAACCTTTGATCACAGGGCTAAAAAAGATGTCCTCCGATCATTTAGCAAATCTCACGCCCCACCCTGCATATGTCTTTCTCCATTACTCCCACCCTCCTCTACGGGAGAGGATTCAGGCATTGTCTTCTTAAAACATGACTAGGTTTAAGAAAATGATATGAAATGATGGACCTCATTTCAAGGCTGTCAATTTAGTTTAATCCCTGCACCATCCATGATCTTTTGCACGACTTCAGGGTTAAGCAAAGTCGAGGTATCTCCAAGGGATTTTACCTCACCTTCAGCAATTTTTCTGAGTATCCGTCGCATGATCTTACCGGATCTGGTTTTTGGGAGTCCCGGTACAATTTGCACTTGGTCTGGCTTGGCGATGGGACCGATGATTTTCCTCACGCTTTCCATGATTTCGTTTTTCAGGCTCTCTTCTGTCCTCCCTTTCATATCACAGATTACGAATGCATAGATACCTTGTCCTTTTACGCTATGTGGATAGCCTACTACAGCCGACTCCACTACTTTTGGATGTTCATTAATTGCATTTTCTACTTCAGCTGTCCCAAGCCGATGACCTGAAACATTGATTACATCATCTACCCTGCCGAGAATGCGGATGTAGCCATCATGGTCTCGCTTCGCCCCATCTCCTGTAAAGTACAAGTTTTCGTAGGTAGAAAAGTAGGTCTCCCTACACCTTTTATGATCACCATAAATGGTTCGCAGCATCGATGGCCAGGGGAATTTTATGCAAAGGTTACCCTCTACATTGCTGCCCGTCAGTTCTTTTCCCGAAGCATCCACAATAATAGGCCGTATGCCAGGCAGGGGAAGCGAAGCATGGGCTGGTTTGTTTGGCGTAATACCAGCTAGGGCTGAAATCATGATACCGCCCGTTTCAGTTTGCCACCAGGTATCTACTAGAGGGCACTCTCCCTTTCCAACATGGTCGTGATACCAATGCCAGGCTTCTTCATTGATAGGTTCCCCCACTGAACCTATGACTTTTAATGAGGAAAGGCTGTAAGGACTCAAAGGTTCTAATCCGTAAGCTTGTAAGGCGCGGATAGCTGTTGGCGCAGTATAAAATTGATTTACCTCATACTTGTCCACTATTGCCCAAAATCTACCTGCATCGGGATATGTGGGTACTCCTTCAAACATCAAGGTAGTAGCACCCGCCAGTAAGGGACCATAAACGATATAGGAGTGCCCCGTAATCCAACCCACGTCAGCAGTGCACCAATAAACATCCCCCTGTGAGTACTGAAACACATTCTCAAAAGAATATTGGGCGTAAACCATGTAACCCCCACAGGTATGCACCACACCTTTTGGCTTCCCGGTAGACCCAGAGGTATACAGGATGAATAGCATATCTTCTGCATCCATCTCTACGGCGAGAAAGCTTTTTTCTTGGCCCTTGATTGCCTCGTGCCACCACACGTCTCGGCCTTCCTTCATTATTACTTCTTCTCCGGTGCGTTGGTGAACAACAACGCTTTCAACAGCGCTTGTTTTTTGAAGTGCTTCATCCACCACTGACTTTACAGGAATGGTTTTGGATCCTCTGAAATTTCCATCGGAGGTGATTACCATCTTGGCTTGGCAGTCTTCAATCCTATCCGCTAAAGAGGTGGCAGAAAATCCTGCAAAAACCACTGAGTGAACTGCGCCTACTCTGGCGCAAGCCAGCATCGCTACCGCGGCTTCAGGTACCATTGGCATGTAGATAATTACCCGATCTCCTTTCGTGATGCCTTTATCAATAAGGGCATTAGAAAACTGGCAGGTCAGTTCATATAGCTCTTTAAAAGTGAGTATTCTGTTTTCAGCATCTGGTTCATTAGGCTCCCAGATAATCGCAGGATCTTCACCTTTTGTAAAAAGATGTCGGTCCAGAATATTTTCGGTGATATTGAGCTTACCGCCCTTGAACCAACTGACTTCTGGTTTGGCGAAATCCCATTCTACAGTTCTGTCCCATGGTTTGCGCCAATGAAAGGACTCGGCAATTCTGGACCAGAAGATCTCCGGTTCAAGAATACTCTTTTGGTACTCGTGGATGTAACCAGATAGGGTTTGTATTTTTTGGGTCATTAAAGAAAGTTACGCCTTTCTTCGATTAATCCATTTTCAAAATCGAAAGAGTTTTCTGCCAACAGTGTCTATTTTCTGCTAAGACAAAAAGCGCCTTGATTTTTAGAAAAGTGAGGTCAATTTCATTGCAGCGGCTTTATCTCCTTCGATTTTCAGCTTCCCGGTCATAAAAGCCATCATCACGTTCAGGTCTCCCGACATTAGTTTGGCAAAGTCTGTTGATTTCATCTTTATTGTAAAAGGCGCATCCTTCTCTTCTGCTACGATCAGGTTAGGGGAGATTGTATCATCCAAATGAATGATGCCGTGCTCAAATTTGAAATTTGCTTTTCCGCCAAATTGTCCTGCATGCCGTTCAGCAATTTTCTTGATTTTACCTTCTATCTCTTCAAGGGTCATATTTAAAGGGGTTTTTCTTGAATCGTAATTTCAAATAGTTTGGGCCAGTCTTTGCCGGTAATGTAGATTTTTCCAGTCTCAGGATCAACTGCTATTCCATTCAGTACGTCGGCGTTCTTGGCTTCTTCTTGGGTAAGCAAGCCGGAAAAATCGATGCGCTGAAGCACTTCTCCGGTTTCTGGATCTATCACCACAATGTCATCTTTCTGGAAGATGTTTGCCCACACTTTACCGTCTATAAACTCCAGCTCATTGAGCGCCTCCACTTTTCCTTCATCATCGTAAACTTCAAGTTGATACTGCACCGTAAAACTTGAAGGCTCTATGAAATACAGTTTTTCGGTTTCATCGGTAAGGATCAGCAAGTCATTGTATGTAGTGAGGCCCCAGCCCTCCATCGGGTAGCTAAACGTCCTTTTTTGCTCCAGATCCAGGGAGTACACAAATCCTTGTCCAGAGGTCCAGGTGAGTTGGTAAAATTCCTCATTGATCAAAGCCAGCCCTTCACCAAAATATTGGTCCGCCAGATTGGTCACTTTCAGTGTCTTTCCAGTTTTCAGTTCCTTTTTCTTTAAGGAAGATTCTCCTTTTTGCCCAGTGCTTTCATAAAGAAAGCCCTCATGGATCAAAAGTCCTTGGGTATAGTCACTGGTTTGGTGAGGGTAGGAGTTGGAAACTGTGTAGGTCATTTCTCTCGGAGCTGCTTCTGGCAGCACGATCACCTTCCTGAAATGTGTTTCCGATTCACCTTCGCAGTAAACCTTAGCTCTTATACTCCAGGTTCCTACTTTTCTTCCTGGTAAACGCATCTCAAATTTGGCTTTGCTAAACTTTTCAACAGACTCTTCTACGACCAGAATAATCGAATCAATTGCAGCTCCTGTACTGGAAAATTCGAAAGGTATCAGATCTCCACGGGTGAACTTTTCATTGTTTTTGGGAAGCTCAACCTTCGTATTCTTCTTTATGCGCGGACTACTTGGTTTACTTCCTTCTTCTTTCCCGTCACCGCACGACAAAGTGAAAAGAATGATTCCCGAAAAGAGAATGTTCAGACGACTTTTCATAAAAAAATAGCGCTCCCGGATTTTATGAACTGTTGCTCGGCCTCATCAGTAAAGGCACTGTAAGACCTTGGTATAGTACCGAACAAACTACCACAATGTAAGTCATGGTGACAATGATGTCCTTCCCTTCGAAGTTGGTCAGAGACAATGATAGTGCTATGGGCAACCCACCCCTGAGCGCACCCCAGGTGAGCACTGAGATGGTGTTTCGATCAAAATCGTTTTTAAAGGACAGGACTTTAATAGGCACAAAAACGCTCACCCACCTTCCAAAAAGCACGATACAAATCGCAAAAAATCCTGCTGCGATGTAGTCAAGTCTTAGGTCCAGTACCAGCATTTCTAGCCCGATCAGAACAAACAGCATCGCGCTGAATGTTTCTTCTAATAATTTCCAGAATTTAAAAACGTAATCACCCGCAGCACTTGCCACATGGGTGCTTTTTCCTTCATTTCCTACCACGAGTCCCATGACTACTGCAGCTTGCTTTGAGGAGACGTGGATAAAGTCTGCAAGTTGAGATCCAGCCATAACGAGTGCTAGCGTGATAAGCACCTCTACCTCCACAGCATCATTGTCTACATACTTCAGCAATCGAAAACCTAAATATCCCAAAAGCAGGCCGATAAATATCCCACCTCCGATTTCTGCAAAAACCACATAAACAATCTCAGGCACAGTTAACGTGTGATCATCTTGAGCATGTGCTAAATGCAGCAGCATTAATGCAAGCACAACGGCAATGCCATCGTTGAATAGTGATTCTCCTGCGATTTTGATTTCCAGCTTTTTTGATAGATGAAATCGCTCAATGGTCCTGGTAACGGCGATAGGGTCTGTAGGAGAAATGAGTGCGCCAAACACAAGACAGTACATGTACTCCAGGTGAAGACCCATAAAGCCGAGCATGTAAAATACCAGTGTGCCAATCACAAAAGTGGAAATGAGAACGCCGATGATTGCCAGGACCAAGACGGAACTTCTCTGACTGCTAAGTTTTCGAAAATCGATATTCAGGGCTCCCGAGAAGAGCATGAAACTCAGCACAATTTGATAGAGCACTTCCTCAAACTCGTATTCCTTTACTGCTTCTGCTAGGTGGAGTTCGGGAAACGCTATTCCCACGATATAGACCAAGACGGAAAGTATCAATGCCATGATCATCAACCCAATCGAAGAGGGGAGCTTGATGAAATAAGTATTAATAAAGATGAAGGCCCCGGAAAGGAAAATGAATAGAGCGATGATGTCCAGTATGCTCATTTGTTTCTTTTTTCGGTGAAGTACACACAATATTAGCTCAGAAAATCATAGAATACGGCATTTTTGAACGCACTCACCGCGAATTAAGATTGCCTGCCCTCGCCCTTGCAATGCATTGCAAGACAGTATTGGCGTGTTTAGTGAGCGTCTTTGGTGACGCTAGCATAGCAAGTCAACACGGACTTTCTTTTTCATGCTTTATTGATTTTTATGATCGTTTTTATCCTTTATTTTAACACTTGGATGAATTCGGATGTATAAAAAGAAGACGATGCAGCTGTTTGATGTGCTGCAAGAAGAAAGGGAATGTCTCATTTCCTCAATTGATGATTTAGAGGAGAACGAATTGCATAATCAATGCTATGGATGGAATATCATTCAGGTTTTCTCGCACCTAAACATGTCAGAGAAGGCTTCCGTACTATACATGAAAAAAAAGATGCGAGCAGGCGAGCACATGCCAAAATTCAGTTTCAGAGGAAAGATTGGTTTTTTTTTTACAAAAAGGCTTCTGCAGAGCAGTTTGAAGTGGAATGCCCCCAAGGTAATTGCCTCTCCTAACGGAGATTTCAGCTTAGAGGAAATCAAAGAACAATGGAACCAAACACGCAGTGAAATGAAAAACTACATCCATGAATACCCTCATGAATTTATAAACAGAGCGGTTTACAAGCATCCTTTTGCAGGAAGACTTGATCTACGCTGTGCGGTTGGCTCTTTTGTTTACCACCAGCGGCATCATGTTCATCAGGTCAGGCGTATAAGAAAAATGATTAGTAAGTAATGGTCCGTATTCATCAGCTTAAACACAATTTCAAGTCCACTCACCTGACGTACCCTGAATGGGAGGTCCCACAAGGAGGGCAGGCCGTGATATTAGGAAATTCTGGGAGTGGTAAAACCACATTACTCCATTTGATTGGGGGCTTGTTACAGTGTACTTCCGGAGAGATTGTGATCGGTGGCGAGCGTATTTCCGAATTTGGAAGCGCTGAATTGGATAGTTTTAGAGGTAAAAATATTGGTATCGTATTTCAGCAGGCCCATCTCGTGAGATCGCTAAGTGTTGCTGAGAATTTACAGTTGGCACAATACCTTGCAGGTTCAGGAAAAGATTCTGCTAAAATCAAGGAGGTGCTGCATGAGCTTGACATTTTTGAGATCAGAGATCGTAAAATCTACCAAATAAGTCAAGGGCAAGCGCAGCGGGTTTCCATCGCAAGGGCGGTGATTCACGCACCAAAACTGCTACTTGCGGACGAGCCAACTGCAAGTTTGGATGATGAGAACTGTGAGCGTGTCCTGAGTTTATTGAAGCGACAGGCGCTGAAAACTGAAAGCACCCTTATTATTGCTACGCATGACCAAAGAGTAAAAGCAAAATTTAATGATTATTTAAGTTTATGAATTTGCTTCTACTCAGCATCAAAAACGTACTGGCAAAGCCTCTTAGCTCTTTGCTAAGCATTATTCTATTTGGTTTTGGGGTTTCCATTATTGTCTCAATTTTTCTTGTAGGTTCATTCCTGAAAAGTGAGATCACCCGAAATGCGCAAGGGATCGACTTGGTAGTGGGAGCTAAGGGGAGTCCGCTGCAAATTATCCTGGCGAATATTTTCCATATTGATTTTCCTACTGGAAACATTTCACTGAATGACGCCAACGAACTTAGCAAAAATAGGCTGATTGCCTCAGCAATACCATTGTCGCTTGGAGACAGTCACAAGGGGTACCGAATCATTGGGACCACCCTTGAATACCCTGAATTGTACAACGCTGAGTTGGCTTCAGGGGCTTGGTTTGAAAAGAACATGGCAGCTGCTGTAGGTTCCAAGGTGGCGGAGGCTTTGGGAATAGAACTTGGTGATCAGCTCACAAGCGCTCATGGGCTTTCAGAGGGCGGTGAAGGGCATGAGGAGGCTCCCTTTACGGTAGTGGGCCTCATGAAATCGACCGGTACTGTACTAGACCAGTTGATTTTGGTTTCCACAGGCAGTGTTTGGGAGGTTCATTCATCTCATGGGGACGAGGAACACGGGTCGCATGATGAAACTGAAGAGGATGCTCATGGTGTCCATGACGCTCACGAAGAGGACGAACATGATCACGATCACGATGATCAACATAATCACGATGGGCATGACCATCACGATCATCATGACCATGAAGAGCACGATCATCACGATCACGATAAAGAAGTCAATTTGGATAGATTGGGGCTTACCGTGACTGAGGAACAGTTAGAAAACGAATCCATCACTTCCCTTTTGGTTAAATACAGGTCTCCGATGGCAGCTGTGCAATTACCCAGAATTGTAAACGCCACAAGTAATCTCCAAGCGGCTGCTCCTGCTTATGAAACCGCCAGGCTTTTCAACATCATCGGTACGGGAGTAGATGTGGTAAATATTCTGGGTGTGGTAATTATCGTTCTCAGTGCAATAAGCGTTTTTATTGCGCTCTTTAATTCTTTAAAAGAAAGAAAATATGAGTTGGCGATTATGCGAAGCATGGGAGCTACCAGAGTAAAAGTTTTCATGCTTATTTTATTTGAAGGAATGCTTCTCACACTTTTCGGAAGCCTGCTTGGATTTACTTTGGCTCACTTTGGCTTTAGCCTACTGGGAAATGCGTCCGAACAGATCGATACCACCTTTCTCTATTTTGTATCAGAGGAGGTTAAGGTACTTACAGGGAGCCTTTTAGTAGGATTTTTGTCTTCCATCTTGCCTGCGCTCATGGCATACCGGACAGACATCTCTGAAACACTTGCTAAAGCATAAAAGATGAAGTGTATGGTTACGCTTTTGTTCGTATTACATGGTCTTGGGGTGGTTGCGCAATATCCTAATTCGTCCGACAATTGGAAAGCAATGTCTGAGGTGGGGTATGAAATTTCGGAGGATGAGTACGGCGAAATTTACGTTCCAAAATTTGGAGAAAAAGTAAAAAAGATGGAAGGAAAGCAGGTGAGCCTCAAGGGATTTATCATCCCATTTGAGGGCATGTTTAAGCCAAATCAGATCATTCTATCCTCCTTACCAATTGCGGCATGTTTCTTTTGTGGAGGAAGCGGGCCGGAAACTGTAGCAGAAGCCTACCTTAAAGAGAAAATAGAGTATACCTCAAAACCTGTCACTGTCACAGGTCGGTTAATGCTCAAT
Source organism: Bacteroidota bacterium (assembly GCA_039026695.1). GTDB lineage: Bacteria > Bacteroidota > Bacteroidia > Cytophagales > Cyclobacteriaceae > Ekhidna. The sequence goes on along the minus strand of JBCCLV010000096.1, from coordinate 5,570 downwards.
AATACCAATCAGGATCAATTGATGTATATTCTTAAAGAAGCCAAAGTATCATTATGAGAAGAGATATGAGACTAACTATTTGGACCCTTGCTATAGTAATGTTAGCCTGCCAGCCACAGAAGGAGACTGGTCTAAAAGAACTAAAAGAGGAGGTGCTGGCCATTCATGATGAAGTAATGCCTAAAATTGGCGAGTTGCGCCGGGTTCGAAAAGACCTGATGAAGAGGGCCGATTCAGTAAGCGCGTCGGACTCTACTATTTCAAAGTCCTTGATAGAAACAGCAAATGAGCTAGGAGAAGCAAGTGAGAGCATGATGCAATGGATGCGCGAATACGAGCCCGATTTTCAAGGAACAGACGAAGAAGTCGCTGCTTATCTAGAGTTACAAAAAGAGGCAATTATTGAGGTGAAATACCAGATGGAAGGAGCACTGACTAAAGGAAATGAAAAGCTTGAAAGTCCTTTTTAATCCTTACTACGATAAACCACTTTCACCCTGATATCATAGAGGAAGCACCTAATTTCAATATCTGTGTCATTATTCAAGAAATGGGTATCTTAGAATTATTATGTTTCCAGTGAGATTGCAAGGTCAAGTTTTGGAGAGAATGAGCGATGAGCAACTTTTTTCCCTCTGCCAAGAAAATGGTGAGGCTCGGCTTGAGCGAGATTCAGATGGAAAAATCATTGTTACGTCTCCAACGGGATTATTCACGTCTGATCGAAATTCCGAAATAATTGCTCAGCTTTCCATTTGGAATCGAGCGAGAAATGCTGGTCACGTTTTAGATTCCAATGCTGGGTTTTTCTTGCCAAATGGTACTATGAGAAGTCCAGATGCAGCTTGGGTCAGTAATGAAAAATGGGCCTTGTATTCTAAAAAAGAACTTGCAAACTTTGCCAAGTTGGTTCCTGAATTTATAATAGAGCTCAAATCTCCTTTCGATGTGATAGCTCAACTTCAGCTTAAAATGCGGGAGTGGATGGAAAATGGTGTACTGCTCGGGTGGCTTATTGACCCGGATACAGAAGAGATCTACGTTTACGAAAAGCCAGAAGAGATCAGAAAGATCACAGGTTTTGACTCGCCCTTGAGTGGTAATCCAGTTCTATCAGGATTTGAGTTGGATTTGTGCAGATTGCGCATTGTTTAGCGCGCGGTGTGAATTTTATTCTTCACAGTCTTTTAGCCACTGACTTACGTCTTTCACGTTGGTAAGTCCTGCTTGATTACCCCAGGAGTTTCCTATATAAGTCAATATTTCTGCAATTTCAAGATTGGTGATCTCGTTTCCGGGCATCATCTGATTGTAGGTTTTGCCATTGACCACTATTTCTTCAAGCAATCCATATTTGATAATACAGGCCGCTCGAGGTAGGTCTTCAAGTAGATAATCAGCGTTTGCCAAGGGCGGATACAATGATGCCAGGCCTTTTCCATCCTGCTGATGGCAATTTGCGCAGTAAGTAGTATATAGCTTCGCACCTTGAACCGAATACTGTTTTAGCCGAATTTTCTCTTCTTTGCTAAGTGAATTTACCCCGCTAGAACTTCCATTTGGGTTGCCACATTGCGTAATTATGATTAGGACGATCAAAAAACAACCATAGAATTTTTCCCAATTCATGAGATGTGGAAGTGCTATGACCCTGCTTGATCGTACGATTTGATCAGCTTCTTTATGTCGTTGATCAATACGTCTACTTGATCAGCATCTGTACCATCATACATTCCCCTGATCCTTCGCTCTTTATCTACCAGCAGAAATGCACCTGAGTGGACAAAACCTCCGGGTGCCGCACCATCTTCATCTGCAATAGACATGTAACTCTTTTCAGCCAATTCATAAATATCATCTTGATCTCCCCATAGAAATTTCCAGCGCTGGGAGTCCGCCCCCAGCCTCTTTGCATAATCTTTCAGCAAGGGAATTGTATCATACTCAGGATCTATGGTGTGCGATAGGATTGTCAGCTGTGGTTGATCTTCAAATTCATTGTAAACCCGGAGCATCTCTGCCTTCATCTTTGGACAAATCGTGGGGCATGAGGTGAAAAAGAAGTCTGCAACGTATACCTTATTGGAGAGCGTTTCATTGCTAACCAGGGTGCTGTCTTGATCTAAGAGCACAAAATGATCTACCGTATGGTATATGGTATCGTGTTCTTCGTAGATCTTGTGCCCAAGAATGGGTAGCTCGCTTTCCTTTCCCGGTGGCGAACAAGACCAAATCAATGTGATTGCAACAATGGAAATAAATTTATTCATTTATGTGATCTAATACGTTTGTAGAGCTTTATGGCTACCATTAGGATTACTCCCAGGCTGAAAAGACCTAGTATGCCCCAAACCCAGCTCAATTCACTTTTTACTATTATAAGAAACACGATCGCGAACAGAATGATTGTTGCCACCTCGTTAAATATTCTCAACTGCATTGAAGAGTACCTCCCTTCATCTTTTTGGAGCTGCAAAAAAATCTTATGACAGGCGAGATGATAAACGTACAAGAGGAAAACAAATCCCAATTTATAGTGCATAAAAGGCATCTTTAGCCATCCAGGTTGTAGGGTCAAAAGTGAAATGCCTAAGATTAAAGTGATCACCGCTGAAGGCCAAGTGATGATATACCACAACTTTTTGCTCATCATGCCCAGCTGCTCTGAAAGCACTGATCGATCGGGTTCCTCTTTTTGTAGTGCTTCAGTGTGATAAATAAAAAGCCTTACGATGTAGAATAATCCGGCAAACCATGTGATCACGAATATAACGTGAAGTGCTTTAATATAGAGGTAAGCCATCCAGGCCTAAATTTTATATAATTGTAGTAAATGTTAAGATCAGACAAATTTCGCTTAAGTACTTCTAATCGCCTAGCTTAAATCATGAGTGCAAAATCGAATCTATGGTATTTTGAGGAGGCTGATCTATTTAAAGTGCTTTGCCCTAAGAAGACCCCATCTCTGGAAGATCGGCATGATCCGGGTGTTTACAAGAAGGACCAAATGATCTATTTTCAGGATCAATCTTCAGAGAATATTTACATGGTTTCTAATGGCAGGGTCAAAATCGGGACCTATGCTCCTGACGGAAAAGAGATCGTCAAAGCAATTCTTACCAAGGGCGAAGTATTTGGGGAACTGGCGCTGGTAGGGGAGCAAAAGCGGCAGGATTTTGCGCAGGCCATGGACAATGGCACCCATGTCTGCGTAATGAAAATTGACGATCTCAAAGATCTGATGATCGAAGACAAGGAGCTTTCTTTCAAAATTCTCAAGATCGTTGGCTTTCGTCTCCGTAAGATGGAAAGGAAGATCGAGTCTTTGGTCTTTAAGGATGCCAGAACACGGATAGTTGATTTTTTAAGAGAGACTGCCGAAGAAAAAGGCCAGAAGGTTGGGTTTGAGATTATGATAAAAAATCACTTAACCCATAAAGATTTGGCTAGTCTTACTGGTACATCAAGGCAGACTGTCACCACGATTCTCAATGAATTACGAGAGCAAAACATCATCACTTTTGATCGCCGGCGTATCCTTATCCGGGATATGGAGCAGCTAAAGTGATCACGAAAGTGTAAACTTTTGATCACAAGGTGTGATTTGTCCGCCATCGGACCTGACCTCATGTCATATAGTTCGTTTATTTGAAAACTAATTTGCAAGAAGTCATGAGACAGGTCCTATTTTCAGTAGTTGTACTCAGTTGTATTTTACACGGCAGTGCACAAAGCAATTTGCAGAACTACACACCTTCGATCCTTTTTGATAAAGGAGACTGGGAGTTTAAGACATTCCAGAATTACTATACCCAAACCAAAAACTTCTCTAGATCTGGAAGAAAGCAAGATTTAGGGTTCAGAGAAACATTTTTTACTTCTATCAATCAGTTCTTATACGGAGTTAATGATCAAGTAAATGTGGGATTTGATGTTTGGGTAAAAGCATCGGATCAATCCATTGATAATTTTAGTGCAAGTGCAGGCATCTCAGGAATTGGGCCTAGAATTAAGATAGCACCATTTAAATCGCTACCTCGTCTTTCGATACAAAGCACATTTTTGTTCAATCCCATTACGGATGACCCGGAGGGAAATGGTGGTTCAAGGTATTTTCTTGAGTGGGATGCTCATTTGTGGCTGAACCAGATCTTTTTTGACTTACCCCTCAGCGAAAAGACGCAGCTGTTCTTTCAGCAGGCTTTCTGGTATCGATTGAGCCGAGATGGTTCTTCAGTACAGAATAATTTTCTGGATACACAGACCAGCGTATTCTTCAGCTATTTTCCTACCAGTAGATGGACTATCTATGGCATGTCTGAGTACTTTCCTCGTCATTACAATTTCAATTCGCAAGAAGGGGAGCTATTTGCGTCGTATTTTATTCAGTCGGGTGCCGGGCTTAAATACCAATTAATACCTAATGTGATTGAATTGGAAGCACTGTACACTAATTTTTGGAATGGAAGTGAGGGTGTTGGTGCAGGAGAAACCATAAATTTGGGTATCCGTGTGATACGCCAATAAATGATCAAAAGTGTAGTATCCATTGTATGTATTTTTCCACTTTTACTCTTTAGTCAGCAGCTTTCCAATATTTCCATAAAGGGGCTGAAAAAGACACGGGAAAGCTATGTCCGTCAGTTCCTGACCATTGAAGTCGGCGATCAGATCAATTCAGAGGCTATAGAGCGCGATCGGCGAATGCTCACCAATCTTGAGATGTTCAGCCACGTACATGCCGAGGTTGTACCAGTCGATTCGTTGCATGCTGAGGTTCTGTTCCAATGCAATGAATTGTACACGCTATTACCCATCTTCAGCTTTGGTGGCATAGAAGAGAATTTCTGGGTGCAAGCAGGACTGTCTGAAGTAAATCTTGCGGGAAGGGGGCATAAGCTTACTGCTTACTACCAGTATTACGATCGCAGCTCGGCCGCAATTCACTTGACCCTGGATCGATTGGCACAGTCCCAATGGGGCGCCAATTTCAATTTTGTGAAGTGGTCAACGCTTGAGCCACTTTTTTTTGATGGCGTAGAGGTGGCTTATGAGTATGATAACTGGACAGGAGGTGCTACCATTACTCGAAACTTTCAGTACAGAGACAAACTTGAGTTTGGAGGAGCATTTTTCACAGAAGATTTTACCAAGGTGGGTGAAGGTGTGGCTGCTGCTCCTGCACAGGTTAAAAAACGTAAAGTACTTGGCAAGCTACTCCATACCATAGATAGGGTAGATTACTTTTATTTTTATCAAGATGGGCTTAAGAACTTTTTCAATCTGCAAACGGTACGCTCACTCGACGGAGATCCCGCCTTTTATATTGCATTTAATGATTTACACTACTACAAGAGGTTCAGGAGCAAGGGTAATCTTGCCATTCGCTATCGGATGGGCTTAAGCTCAAATGAAGCCAGTCCATTTGCTCCTTTTGTGCTGGACAGTTACCTCAATATTCGGGGAGTGGGCAATAGGGTGGACAGGGGCACCGGCGCGATAATCTTAAATGCTGAGTACAGGCATACGCTCTTTGAAAGGCAGAAAGTGGCTGTACAAGGCGTCCTTTT
>JBCCLV010000095.1:0-16554 GCA_039026695.1 Bacteroidota bacterium | reverse complement strand
GGGCTCTGAATGAATAGCATCTCCGGTAGCATTTCAGGATCTGCATAGGCAAAAGATACTATGAGCACACATTCTTGCTGGCAGTCACTTTCTACACTAAGACTTCTTTTCCTAAGCTTTTTGAATTTAGGTGCCAAAGCAAAAAATTTCTTTGCCTGATCTTTTCCCAGCTCTATGCCCTGTGCATTTTTCCATGCGCCATTGACCCGCAGTTCGTACAATCTGTCTTTGACCAATATGCTGTTCCGGGGATCATTGAGTGAAGCAGAATCAAATTTTATTGCCAAGACCGTACGGCTACTATCCCATTCAAAAGAACTTTCTATTGAGTCTAGTCTACTGGCATCTTGAATAGTAGTACCAAAGGAGACAAATTTCCCAGGCGCTTCATCACCCATAGGGCCTGAAAAGTACAGGTAGATTCTCTTTGCATTGGCAGGAATTATGTTCACTGCGGGATATACAGCTTCAAGCTCGGTTAACCGATTGCCGGACTCACCAAATGACAAGGCCTCGGTGACCAGGCTGTCAATGGTACTAAGTTTGGTAGTTTTCAGGAATGCAGCTAAAATATTTCTATTGAATACCAATGAATATTTTTGATCGGTATCGGGCCTGTACCGAGGTGTAAATGAAATTCTGTTTTCCTCAACCCTATAGTCTCCAAGTACGGTTTGGAAATTTCCCATGGGTTTGATGTGAAAAAACGATGACCACTCAGCAAAGGAAGGCTGTGCGGAAATAAGCCGATCTGCTACCGAATCGCTTAGGACTGGCGACAGTACCTTGCTGCCGTCAAAAGCTTCATTTGCTTCCAAAGCAAATTGCTGCGCAAATAAACCGGTTAGGGTACTTAACAAAAAAGCTAGCAGCATCATCTTGCGCTTAACTCCGCCTACAAAAAACCATGCTGACCTTCCGGAAAATTGCACCGTTAAAAATCTAGGATAAGACGAGATAACCACACTTCTTCACTTATTGACACATTGGTTTTGCCTTAGCTTAATTTCCTTTAATTTTGCAAAAATTTTCGGGAGCAATCCCTACCAAACGCAAACAAGATGGCAAACAAAGGCAAAGTTACCCAAGTAATAGGTCCTGTAGTAGACGTAAGTTTCAATGCTGAAGGCTCAAAACTCCCTAAAATCCTCGATGGACTTAAAGTAACTCGGCCAGATGGCACAATAGTAATCCTGGAGGTTCAGCAGCACCTCGGAGAAGAATCAGTTCGTACCATTGCGATGGAAGCGACGGACGGCCTAAAAAGAGGCACAGAGGTAGTAGACTTGGAAACCCCAATCAAAATGCCCACAGGCGACGCAATTCGTGGAAGGCTTTTTAATGTAGTAGGGGGTGCGATTGACGGTATGGAAGAAGTAGATAATTCAGGCGGACTGCCAATCCACAGACAAGCGCCTCCATTCGAAGATTTATCTACAGCAACAGAAGTTCTTTTTACTGGTATTAAGGTAATCGACTTAATTGAGCCGTATGCAAAAGGCGGTAAAATCGGCCTTTTTGGAGGTGCTGGAGTAGGAAAGACGGTTTTGATCCAGGAACTTATCAATAACATCGCGAAAGGTCATGGTGGGCTGTCAGTTTTCGCCGGTGTTGGTGAGCGCACGCGAGAAGGAAACGACCTTCTCCGAGAAATGATAGAGGCTGGAATTGTGGATTATGGTGAGGAGTTTAAAGAATCCATGGAAGCCGGTGGATGGGATCTCTCTAAGGTGGATAAAAACAAATTGAAAGACTCCAAAGCCACTTTTGTCTTTGGTCAGATGAATGAGCCTCCCGGTGCACGTGCTAGAGTTGCGCTTTCTGGTCTTACAGTGGCAGAGCATTTCCGTGATGGAGACGGAGATGCAAAAGGAAAGGACATTTTGTTCTTCGTAGATAACATATTCCGTTTTACCCAGGCCGGATCTGAAGTATCTGCTCTACTTGGAAGGATGCCTTCAGCTGTGGGTTACCAGCCCACACTAGCCACAGAGATGGGGCTAATGCAGGAGCGAATTACCTCAACCAAGAAGGGATCAATTACCTCAGTACAGGCAGTTTATGTGCCTGCCGATGATTTAACAGACCCTGCACCAGCAACTACCTTCTCTCACTTGGATGCCACAACGGTACTCTCAAGAAAAATAGCAGAGCTTGGTATTTATCCCGCTGTAGATCCGCTAGACTCTACCTCAAGAATTTTGAGTGCCGATATTCTTGGCGATGAACATTATGATTGCGCCCAGCGAGTAAAAGAAATTTTACAACGATATAAAGAGCTGCAGGACATCATCGCGATCTTGGGTATGGACGAATTGTCTGATGAGGATAAGGAGGTTGTGCACAGGGCCAGAAGAGTACAAAGATTCCTTTCGCAGCCTTTTCACGTTGCTGAGCAGTTTACAGGATTGCAAGGAGTGTTGGTAGACATTAAGGATACCATTAAGGGGTTCAACATGATCATGGATGGTGAGCTAGATCACCTACCCGAAGCTGCATTCAACTTGGTTGGAACGATCGAGCAAGCCATTGAAAAAGGAGAAAAATTAATGGCTGAGGCCACTTCCTAAGCTGACCTAAGCAAGCGTCTATGTTTTTAGAAATAGTAACTCCTGAAGAGAAAGTATTCGAAGGTGAAGTGGTGCAGGCTACTTTCCCCGGATCGGACGGATCTTTTCAAGTCCTGAACAATCATGCTGCGATGGTTTCAGTGCTTGGCAAAGGAGACATTAAATATCAGCAGGAAAAGCAGAAAGAAGTGCGACTGCTCGTAGAAGGAGGCGTAGTAGAGGTCATCAATAATAAAGTGAACGTCCTGGTAGAGAAAATTTTTTCCGACTAGGTCCAATCCTTTGTCCTTAAGTCTATAAGCTCCCAATAGTAATCAGGAATTAAAATCTCTCTTTTTAGCTGTAGGTTGGACATATAAGAAGTAAACCATGTCCTTGATCGCCCCATATTTGACTGATGATGCCATCAACTCCTTTATAGCCTCAGCGCTAAAAGAAGATGTAGGTAGCGGAGATCATTCCAGTCTTGGTTCTGTGCCTGCTCTAGCAGAGAATAAAGCAGAGCTCATCCTGAAAAGTGAGGGGATAATTGCTGGTGTCGCTTTAGCGCAGCAAATATTCGCATTCGCCGATCCAAATCTAAAAGTTGAGCCCCTGAAAGCAGATGGTGAAGTCTTCGATTATGGAGAAATTGGGCTCACGGTTTCAGGAAATTCAAGGTCTATCTTGTCTACAGAACGCCTTGTTCTTAATTGCCTTCAGCGCATGAGCGCAATAGCTTCCTACACCCATTATATGTGCTCTTTGATAAAGGGAACAAATGCGAAGCTGCTGGACACAAGAAAGACAACTCCACTGTTCAGACTTCCTGAAAAGTGGGCGGTGATCATTGGCGGAGGAGTCAATCATAGATTTGGGCTATACGATATGATCATGCTAAAAGACAATCATATTGACTTTTCCGGCGGAGTAAAAAAGGCCATTGGTAATACCATCCGTTATCTAGCGTCCCAAAATCTGGACCTTGCAATAGAGATAGAGGTTCGCTCTCTGGCTGAATTGGAAGAGGTGCTAGATGAAGATCAGGTCAGCAGGGTACTTCTGGATAACATGCTTCCTTCGGATATTCGGCAAGCAATCAAAATGATCAATGGAAAATTCGAAACTGAGGCATCTGGAGGTATCACAGAAAAAAATATCACAGAAATTGCAGAGACTGGGATTGACTATATATCGGTTGGTGCTTTGACACACTCCTATCAGAGTAAAGACATGAGCCTTAAAGCGGTATAAAAGCTATATTCGTGTCGTTTTTATTAGCTGTAAAACCTTACTTCAAATTCCTGTATTCTTTGTGAAGAGACATTCAAAACCTTACTATTTGAGATGATCGTAAAAACAAGAAAGTACCAGCTTCCGACCAAAACCTATATCGGCGTAGCCTTAAAGTCCGTGCTTAAGCAGCAATGGTGGGTTTTTGGAATATTCCTGGCTATTTGTGCCTGCTATTTTTGGATCCCTAATCATTGGTGGATCACCGGAGCCAGTATTGCACTGGTACTTTACATCCTTTTTTGGATTATCCAGTTTGCAGGGGTTACGCAACTGGAGCAAGGGAAGTTTATGTTCCAAAGGCTATCCTACGAAGTTTCTTCACAGCAAATATTGATCAAGCTCAATGCCAAACAGGGAATGCCTGTAAAGTGGGAGCAAATCAAGCGAGTAAAGAAAGGCAAGGATGCGTTTACGTTCTTTATGAGCAAGGCACAGCTCATTCATCTCCCCTACCGGGTGTTCAATAACGACAATGAAATCAGATTTATAGATACTGTACTCAAGCGCAAAGGGTACGTATCAGAAAAGTAACGTCCCTAAAAAAATCGACCTAAAACAAGTAAAAGCCAAAGCTGGAAGATTCTGTGCGGTAAGGGAAAGATCACCGAAAGAAGTCTTCGAAAAAGTCTGCTCATGGGGTGTTGCAAATGATGATGCCACTCTGATTGTCACTCAACTTAAGAAAGACAACTTTATTGACGAACAGCGATTTGCAAACGCTTTTTGCCACGATAAATTCGAGTTCAATTCTTGGGGTAAACAAAAAATCAAGGCTTCCATTTACACGCATCAACTACCTAAGCCAGTAGTTGAAAATGCGCTCAACCGCATTGACCCTGAGAAGTACGAAACGAGACTCTTTGGCCTTGCAAGCAGAAAATGGGAAAAACTGGAAGGCATTGATTCAATAGCCAAAAGACAGAAGATAACTTATTACTTAATCAACAAGGGATTTGAGTCCGATCTAATCCGAGAGACGATTAATAAAGTGCAAACGTATTTTAGTCAGTAACGCAACATTTAGCTACCTTCCGTCAGCCTATTGCTGGTGCAATGATTATGTTTGAATTAGTTAAATATTCACCATGCTAAACGCATCAGCGAGAGATCTCCTTTTTCAACTTCGTTTCGTGGTTGAGCAATGCAAAGACTCAGATTTTGCTCGTTCGCTACCAATATTGAGTGGCGCAACTTTAGGGCAACACATTCGACATACCCTGGAATTTTTCATCTGTCTTTTTGATGCAAAAAATGACGGTGTAGTAAACTACGATTCACGACATCACGATGAACTTATCGAGACAGATAGGAAACTTGCCCTGAGTATAATGGATACCATCTCTGATTTTTTAAATGAAAGCAATGAGGATTTTGAGATCTTTTTTGAGGCGAATTATACAAATACAGATGGCCAAAGCCACCGAATGAAAAGTAGCTTTCATCGGGAACTGGCTTATAACATCGAGCACGCAATTCATCATATGGCATTGATTAAAGTTGCCATGAAAAACGAGTTTGACTACATCAAACTACCTTCGGATTTTGGCATAGCAAGCTCAACAATCCGCTACAGATCAAGGCAAAAACAAAGCTAGCATTAATGAAAAGGCTCTGGGCCAGATTTAGTCAATGGGAGTATTGGCCCTTTTCTGTGCTCTACTTTCCGGTCTACTTTTACTACCTCTATCTGGCTGTTAAAACGCGCTCTCTTTTTTTCTTCACAGCATCCAATCCTTCCATTGAATTCGGGGGAATGTTTGGGGAGAAAAAGACAGATATTTATGAGCTAATTCCAGATCAATATCTACCAGCCACCTTTTTAATCCCCCATGGGGAAAGGTCTTTGGTATTGGCTAAAGCCAAAGATCTTGGGTATCCGTGTATTGCCAAGCCCAACATAGGGGAGCGCGGAGTTTGGGTAGAAAAAATTGACAATGAAGAGCAGCTAAGGAAATATGCAGAAAATTGCCCTGCCGATTTCTTGCTGCAAGAGTTCGTAACACACCCCCTGGAGTTAGGTATCTTTTATGTCCGATTCCCGGGTGCAGATTCTGGGAAAATCACTTCCATAGTCCGCAAGGATTTTCTCAAAGTTGTAGGGGATGGGAAAAGTACGGTACAGGATCTACTAATGACGAATGAACGTGCACTCCTTACTGCTAACCTTAGCAGTCCATTTTTAAGAGCGCATGGAGATGATATTCCCAGTAAAGGTGAGACTGTTCTTATAGAACCGATCGGTAATCACTGCCGAGGTACTAGATTTCTCAGCGATCAGAAGCAAATCAATGAGGAGTTATCAAAAGCGATCGATTCAATAGCACAGAAAATTTCAGGGTTTCATTTCGGTAGATTTGATCTGAGGTGCCCATCTTACAAGCATTTAGTGAACCTTCAGCAAGTAAAGATCTTAGAATTAAATGGAGCAGGCGCAGAGCCCGGTCATATCTATCAGCCAGGATTTTCACTCTTTAAAGCTTATCGAATCATACTTTGGCATTTGAAGCAATTGGCTACAATTAGCTTAGAAAATCATAAGAAAGGAGTTCCTTATTGGAACTTTAAAAAAGGATATGAAAAGTGGCGATTACACAATAAATACAACCGCATACTGGCTGGATAGATGATTACTCAATCCTTCTGCATAGCATTTATAGTCAGCTATCTTGGGTCCATTCCCCCTGGGACCATCAATGTTTCAGTAATGCAGCTTTCCATCTTGCGAAGGCACCGGGCTGCTATATTTTTATCATTGGCAGCTTGCTTAGTTGAATTTATTTATGCGGGTATCACTGTTCAGTTCCAGCTCTACCTCAATCAAAACCCTGAGATAGCCTATTACTTACGTCTAGTCACAGCTATTGCCTTAATCGGTCTCGGTGCGATAAATCTTCTCATTAGATCTCAAAATGAAGCAATACAAGTGGATGAAAAGCTAAAAGGAAGACATGGCTTCCTTCGTGGCTTAATACTGGGATTTTTAAACCCTATGACAATTCCTTTTTGGCTTGCCATCACAACTTATCTGGAAAGCGAGCGCTGGGTTGCATTGGATGGATCGGGCTATTGGTTTTACTTACTAGGTCTGACTGTTGGTACGTTTATGCTACTCATCACCATCAATACGCTCGGAAAACGCTTCGGAAAGATTGCAAACAATCAGCTAGTAGTGCGCCAAATCCCTGGTATGCTACTGCTTGGGCTTGGTCTTTACTATCTACTAAAGCTGATCTAAGCGTAAGGTCAAAAGCTGCAATATTGGGTCAAAGAACAAAACCGGCTTAAGCATTTTTACTAAAAATGATTCCGTGTTTCAACGCTAAGAGACCTTACACTCAATGTGCATCTTTGTAAAGTAATAGAAAAGAAGAAGCCAAAGTTTTAAAAAGTGTAGAGTTATGCGTTCAAATTTTCAACGTCTGGGGGTATTCATTAGAATAGTATCAATTTCGGTATTCTTATTATCCATGTACCTGAAGTCCTAAATTTTTAGATATTGTATCAACCAGCTAAATAGAAAGTCGAGATATTCTCGGCTTTTTTTATGCCTTATTGAGAACTTACCTTGTTCTCTTGGCTTTCAAGCTTGGCGAGTTTCTTCTCTCTTATTACTTCCTCCACTTTCCTGTCGTCAATCTTGCTCTCTAACCATGAAATTATATCCAGATAAAGCAAGGGCCTACGCTCATATTTATCCTTTATAATTTCGACCAGCTCCTCTCTGAGCTTTTTAAAGTAGGGTACCAAGGCTTGTTTATCAAGATAGATCGATTGCCGTAAAAATTTGAAAATCGCCGCATGGACTTTCTGAAAGTTCTCCAGTTTTAGCATAAATCGATAGGTAGATTTGATCTGAAAGAAGATCAGGTCGTCGTTACCCAATTCGAAATGTACGATCAAGGCAAGGAAGCGAGCATAAGATTGAATGTCCTCTTTCAGTGCCAGCATCGGATTGTTGATAATCACATTCAAGTGCTTGAGAGCGCCCGAAAAATCCCCGCTTCCAAACTTCAAACTTGCCATTTTGTACTGAAAGATCATCTTGCGATGGAAATCCAGTCTGTTTCTGTACTGGATAAATCTCTCTTCAAAATCTTTGCAGTAGGCAGCGCCCTCCGTGAATCTTCCTTCCAGAAAGTAGAAATTTAGCTTACCCGTTTCGAGATAGGTAAAAGACTGTATCTGCTGATTTTCATTGAACTTATCGTAGTTGGCATCTACGAAATCTTGAAGTGTATCTAATTCTTGACGATACCGTACCAGATCATCGCAAAAAAATAAGGAGGATAGCATGTTGTGAAATCCCCGGATATACATTTCGGGTTCCTTTTCCAGCATACTAGAACTACTTATTAATAGCCCGCACCAAAGCTTCGAGTATTTGTAGCATAGTGGAAAGTTCTGAATGATGTTATAATACCAGACGTAGCTTTGATATTTATATATCGTATCCTCTTCGCCCTGTGTCTTAGGCGCATGATGCTCAAAAAATTGCGTGATTTCATCTTGTTGTTTCTGGCTTCTCACATGGCCAAACTTGAGATAGTAGTCATAGAGTGACAGGGCCAAGTCTGACCAAGACCCTCTGATATCAAACTGATCTCGCAAACTCTGTGATTCTTTCGTTAACTCAATTGCTCTATTGGGAGTACTTCCTGTTACGTAGCGGAGCTCAATCTTCTTTTCCAGCTCCACTATCTCCAGTCGTAAAATATCCATGCGATGGGTTTTCGCCAGGGTCTTGGCTTTTTCCAAAAAATGTAGACACTGCTCATACAAACCTTTGTTGTGAAGCACGTCAGCATAGCTTATCAACTCCTTGATGCGGATGCCAGGGTCATCATTGTGCAGCAATCGTAAGCTGGCAAGAATGTGCTCATGCAAATTGGCTCTGTGGTTGGCAAACGTATTTGGCTTAAGGTCTGGGAACTTCGAAAGTAGCTTACGTTCATCTAGCTCCTGCTGCTTATCCAGAATGTCAAAAAGCTTTACTGTAAACAGCTCCTTATCCGAACTATTGCGATTGATATAAAGCTTGAAATTTCGCTTCTCTGCTTTTGTTAGTCGCTTTATCAGATTAAAAACTTGCTGAGTTAATTGCTTGGACAACTGATTATAATTTGTTTTAACTACCTGTAAATGAAATCAATAACCAATAAAACTTAATCTTGAACCCATGAATAAGTTAAAATATTGATTTTATCCCTTGCGGTAAGCCTTTCACCTTTGTCTCTACGCAAATAAAATGTGAGACATGGCAGGGGAAAAACTATTCATTTTTGATACCACATTAAGAGACGGAGAGCAGGTGCCGGGATGCCAATTAAAGAGTACTGAAAAGTTGGAAATTGCGTTTGCACTAGAAAGTCTGGGTGTAGACATTATAGAAGCTGGATTTCCTGTTTCCAGTCCTGAAGACTTCCGTTCTGTTTCGCTCCTTTCGGAGCAAATCAAAAATGCCACCATCTGTGGGCTCACACGCGCGGTAGAGGAAGACATTGACGTAGCGGCAGATGCCCTAAAAAAAGCTGAAAATGCAAGAATTCATACCGGTATAGGTACATCCGAATCGCACATCAAATTCAAGTTGAATTCCGATCCTGCGACAATTATTGAACGTGGTGTACATGCCGTCAAGTATGCCAGAAATTTGGTAGCCGAGGTAGAATTTTATGCAGAGGATGCAGGAAGGACAGATAACGAATATTTGGCCAGAGTTGTAGAAGCGGTCATTGATGCCGGTGCTACAATTATAAATATTCCCGATACCACAGGCTACTGTCTACCAGAGCAGTTTGGGGCTAAGATTGCATACCTCATGAATAATGTTCCCAACATTGACAAAGCAATATTATCTACCCACTGCCACAACGATCTTGGGCTAGCTACTTCCAATTCCATTGCCGGAGTACAGGCTGGTGCCAGACAAGTGGAGTGTACTATCAATGGTATTGGAGAGCGAGCAGGAAATACTTCACTGGAGGAGGTGGTAATGATCATTAACCAGCACAAGCATATTCCTGTAAAGCACAACATTGATACCCGCCAGATACTTCCCATTAGTCGCACTGTATCCCAAATGATGAATATGCCAGTACAGCCCAATAAGGCCATTGTGGGAGCAAATGCATTCGCTCACTCGTCTGGAATCCATCAGGATGGTGTTATCAAAAACCGAGAAACTTATGAAATCATTGATCCTGAGGAAGTAGGCGCAAAGGGTTCTGAGATAATTCTTACTGCACGAAGTGGAAAAGCTGCCCTTAATTTTCACGCAAAAAAGCTTGGTTATCAACTGGAGCCGGATATGCTAAAAGCCGCCTATAAAGACTTTCTTATCGTCGCTGATCAAGTAAAAGATATCCACGAATCACACCTCCGCGAAATTTTTGAGGATGTGAGTCAAGTAGCCCAAAATCAACAATAATTTTCCGATGAATAAAAAAATAACGGTACTGCCAGGAGATGGTATTGGACCTGAGGTGGTAGAGCAAGGCATTAAGGTAATCAATGCAATAAATTCGGTCTTTGAACACACATTTGAGCTCAAAAAGGCTGACTTTGGTGCAATCAGCATAGATAAGCACGGCACACCGCTGACCGACGAAACACTGGCTGATTGCCTGGATAGCGACGCTATTTTCCTTGGAGCAATTGGCGATCCTAAATTTGATGATGACCCCACGCTTCCTGTGCGTCCTGAACAAGGCCTTTTAAAGCTGAGAAAATCGTTACAGCTGTTTTCTAACATCCGCCCGATCATGACTTATGATCTGCTCAATGATGTATCTCCACTCAAGAATCATTTGCTAAAAGAGGTGGATTTTGTCATCTACCGCGAGCTTACGGGAGGTATTTATTTCGGCGAGAAAAAAATATCTGAAGACAAGACAAAAGCGTCTGACCTTTGTGAATATACAGAAAGTGAGATCAGCAGAATTGCCTATCAGGCTTTCGAGGCGGCTGGCAATCGCCGCAATAAATTGACGCTGATTGATAAAGCAAACGTGCTTGAGAGTTCCCGATTGTGGAGGCGCGTGATTCAAGATATCAGCAAAGAGTATCCTAAAGTAGAGGTCGATTACCTGTTTGTCGACAATGCTGCAATGCAGGTTATGCTGAATCCAGGACAATTTGATGTGATTCTTACAGAAAATATGTTTGGAGACATCATTTCGGATCTTGCCAGCGTAATCACCGGCTCCCTGGGTATGCTACCTTCTGCATCTGTTGGAAATAAGGTTGCCATGTTTGAACCGATCCATGGATCTTATCCCCAAGCAAAAGGAAAGGACATTGCTAACCCAATGGCAGCAATCCTATCGGTTGCGATGATGTACGAACATTTAGGTCTGTTTCAAGAAGCGGAAATGATCAAAAATGGAGTAAAATGGGCATTGAATAATGGCATTGCCACCAGAGACATTAATAAAAACGAAGAGCCCAGTTCTTGCTCTAAAGTTGGTGATATTGTGGCCTGGTTTATTGAGGAAAAGGGGAAAGTGAATATTAACAGTAACTCAACAAAACTCTCGCTAAACTGCATTATTTAGCAGTACTGCACTAAACACTGATCAAGACCAAAAACTGCAAACGCAGCGCAAAATCCCACGCTCGAATAGAACTGGATGGTAAAGACTGAAAATACTGGCTCACAAGATTAAAATCTATGTTGGCCAACGTCCCAAATTTTTTGAATGGAATTAAATAAGTACAGCAAGACCCTGACCCAAGACCCGTCACAACCTGGATCTCAAGCCCAACTGTATGCGCTTGGACTTTCAGAAAGTGATCTAAAAAAAGGCCAGGTAGGTATCGTGAGTACAGGATTTGAAGGGAATCCATGTAATATGCACCTGAATATCTTGGCGCATCAGGTGAAAAAGAGTGTGAATGAGGTTGACCTACTTGGGTTAATTTTTCATACAATCGGGGTAAGTGATGGAATGTCCAATGGTACAGCAGGCATGAAATACTCTCTGGTATCTCGCGACATCATTGCAGACTCTATAGAAACAGTAACACACGCCCAGTTTTATGATGCCGTAGTTCCAGTGGTCGGTTGTGATAAAAATATGCCAGGCTCCATTATGGCACTAGGTCGCCTGAATAGACCAGGACTTATGGTCTATGGTGGTACTGTAAAGCCCGGAAAATGGAAAGGAAAAAAGTTAAATATCGTATCGGCCTTTGAAGCTTATGGTCAAAAGCTAGGCAACAACATTTCGGAAGAGGATTATGATGGCATCATCAAAAACTCTATCCCTGGACCAGGAGCTTGTGGAGGGATGTATACCGCAAATACAATGAGCTCGGCCATCGAAGCTTTGGGAATGAGCCTTCCTACATCTTCATCGAACCCGGCCGAAAGCGAAGACAAGAAACGGGAGACATACCAAGTAGGGCTAGCGGTAAAGAATCTTCTAAAAGAGGACTTACGACCGAGAGAAATAATGACCAAGCGCGCGTTTGATAATGCGCTGAGGCTTATCATGATTTTAGGCGGAAGTACCAATGCGGTACTACACATGATTGCCATGGCTAAATCCGTAGATGTACCTCTCAGTCTTGATGATTTTCAGCGGGTTTCTGATAGCACCCCTTTTCTGGCGGACTTAAAGCCTAGCGGAGAGTACCTTATGGAAGATCTTCATGAAGTGGGTGGAGTACCAGGAGTCATGAAGCTGATGCTGAAAGAAGGTTACCTAGATGGTGATTGCCTCACAGTTACAGGCAAAACCTTGGCAGAAAACCTCGAAGGATACGGTGAACTAAAAGAAGGTCAGGTGATCATACATGACTTTTCTAACCCTATAAAGCCAACCGGGCATTTACAAATACTGAAAGGAAACCTTGCTCCGGAGGGTTCGGTGGCCAAGATTACAGGAAAAGAAGGTGAGTACTTTGAAGGCCCGGCAAGATGCTATGAAGATGAATTTGCCGCAATAGAGGGAATAGGTAACGAGGTACAGCCGGGGGAGGTGATCGTAATTCGCTACTCAGGTCCGAAAGGGGCTCCAGGCATGCCCGAGATGCTCAAGCCCACAGGAGCCGTGATGGGTGCGGGACTAGGAAAGGATGTTGCGCTTATTACAGACGGTAGATTCTCGGGTGGATCTCACGGTTTTGTTGTAGGTCATATTACACCGGAGGCGCAGGAAGGAGGACCCATCGGGCTCATTGAAAATGGAGATATTATTTCAATAGACGCAAGAAACAATACCCTGAGCGTTAAATTATCAGATGCTGAATTGGCAGAACGGAAAAGGAAATGGACCAAGCCTGCTTACCGTGCCAATCGCGGTGTGCTAAAAAAATATATAAATGCGGTTGCTACCGCATCAGAGGGGTGTGTTACAGATGAATAGTGGATTGAGACGGAATGTAAACTTAAAATGCCAAAGAGATGAATACATCAGTGTTGGAAGTTGAAGAAAAAAAGGAGTTGGAAACTGCACCCATCATGGGATCTGAAGGTGTACTGAAGTGCTTGCTGGAAGAGGGAGTTGATACGATTTTTGGGTACCCTGGAGGAGCAATTATGCCCGTATACGATTCTCTCTACGGGTATGCAGACCAATTGAATCACGTGCTCTCAAGGCACGAGCAGGGTGCGATTCATGCTGCGCAAGGATATGCAAGGGCCTCAGGAAAAGTAGGTGTATGTCTGGCAACCTCAGGTCCTGGCGCTACCAACCTGATCACAGGTATTACCGATGCAATGATCGATTCTACTCCACTGGTCTGCATCACGGGGCAGGTAGCTAGTCACTTGCTGGGTAGTGATGCTTTTCAAGAGACAGACATTATTGGCATTTCAATGCCGGTAACGAAATGGAATTTTCAAGTGACCCAAGCGGATGAAATACCGGAGGCACTGGCAAAGGCGTTTTACATTGCCCGATCCGGCCGACCTGGACCAGTGTTGATAGATATCACAAAGAATGCACAGCAAAGCACTTTTGATTTTCAATATGAGCCTTGCACGCGCATCAGAAGTTACCATCCTTATCCGGCGCTGGAAGAGGAACCAATGGCACAAGCTGCAAAGCTGATCAATGAGGCGAAAAAGCCCTACATACTTTTTGGACAGGGTGTAATTCTATCAGGGGCAGAACAAGAATTGCAACAACTCATAGAGAAAGCAGGCATTCCGGCCGCATCCACACTGCTTGGCTTATCCGCATTTTCTACCAGACACCCACTGTACGTGGGCTATACGGGCATGCACGGCAATTACGGCCCTAACGTGAAAACCAATGAATGTGATGTTTTTATCGCAATCGGGATGCGATTTGATGACAGAGTGACCGGAGACGTAAATACCTATGCGGCACAAGCCAAGGTGATACACATAGAGCTGGATCCAGCCGAAATCAACAAAAACATCAAAGTAGACGTAGCAATCAATGGTGACGCAAAACAGGCATTGCAAGCTCTAATTCCACTGCTGAATGAAAATACCCATGAAGATTGGCTAGCAGAATTTCACGAATGTGATCGGATTGAGATGGAAAAAGCCATCAAAAAGTCAATTGACCCACAGCAAGGGCTACTTACCATGGCAGAAGTAGTACACCGACTATCGGAATATACGCAAGGGAAATCCATGATCGTGACGGACGTAGGCCAGCACCAGATGATGACCAGCAGGTATTACAAATTTGACTATCTAAGGAGTCATATTACTTCAGGAGGACTGGGAACCATGGGTTTTTGTCTTCCTGCGGCCATTGGAGCCAAAATAGGCGCACCGGAAAGAGAAGTGATCGCCATTATTGGAGATGGTGGATTTCAAATGACTTTGCAAGAATTAGGTTTGATCATGCAGTATCAGGTAGGAGTCAAAATTTTGATCCTCAACAATGAGTTTTTGGGGATGGTAAGGCAATGGCAGCAATTGTTCTTCGATAAAAGGTACTCTTTCACAGAGATGCAAAACCCAGATTTTATCGCATTGGCAGGAAGTTATGGTATACCAGCGCAGCGGATCGAAAAAAGAGAAGATTTAGGTAGTGCTTTTGATTCCTGGCTGAGCACAGAAGGGCCTAGTTTACTTGAGGTTTTGGTGGAAAAAGAAGAAAATGTCTTCCCTATGGTACCTACCGGGACTTGTGTTTCCAAAATCAGACTTGAATAATGGAGGAGCAGCTTTATACAATTTCCATTCTTACTGAAAATAAGCCGGGACTACTCAACAAAATCACCATTGTTTTTAATCGTAGGAAAATCAACATTCGGAGTTTAAATGTCTCTACTTCAGAGGTATCTAACGTAAGTAGGTATACGCTTGTGGTCAACATGACGGAAACCGAAATAGAGAAGGTGGTGAAGCAAATTAGGAAAGTAGTAGACGTTTTAGGCTCATTTTACTATCGGGAAGAGGAAATCTATTTTAGAGAAATCGCTTTATACAAACTGTCCTACGATTTGTACAAAAACAACGACAGCCTAGCTGACTTGCTGATCGCTCACGATGCGAAAATCATTTCAACAGAAGGTGACCATCTGGTAGTTGAAAAAACAGGATCGAAAATGGAAACGCATGATCTCTACGAAGCACTACAACCCTACGATCTACTCGAATTTGTACGCTCCGGTAGGGTAGCAATCTCAAAATCAAAGCGCAGGACCGAGGCCTTTATTCATGAGCTAGAAACCTCCACTTCAAACGCGCTGAGCATCAAAGAATTTTAATCATCTAACCGGTAGGGCTCTCTATGTAACAAAAGGAAGCGTACTACCTCAAATTTTTTTTTACACTGAAAACCAATTAAACACGAAATGGCAAAAATAGATTTTGGCGGGACCCTTGAAGAGGTAGTGACCCGAGAAGAGTTTCCCCTAAGTAAAGCACAAGAAATCATGAAAGATGAGACCATCGCCGTGATCGGTTATGGTGTCCAGGGACCTGGACAAGCGCTCAATCTTAAGGACAATGGCTTTAATGTGATTGTCGGTCAGCGAAAAGGTGGCCAGTCTTGGGATAAAGCAGTAGGGGATGGTTTTGTGGAAGGAAAAGATCTTTTTGAGATTGAAGCAGCCTGTGAAAAAGCTACAGTAATTCAGTATCTGCTGTCAGACGCAGGTCAAATTGCTCAATGGGCAACCATAAAGAAGCACTTAACTCCCGGCAAAGCACTGTATTTTTCTCACGGCTTTGGCATTACTTACAGCGACCAGACGGGGATAGAACCTCCAGCGGATGTAGATGTAATCCTTGTAGCACCAAAAGGATCGGGTACGAGTTTACGGAGGCTTTTTGTGGCTGGAAAAGGGTTAAACTCTTCCTTCGCGGTACATCAGGACGCAACTGGAAAAGCACGAGACAGAGTCATTTCCTTGGGAATTGGCGTAGGTTCGGGATATCTCTTCGAAACAAACTTCAAAAAAGAAGTTTTTAGCGACCTGACCGGCGAAAGAGGAAGCCTTATGGGTGCAATTCAAGGGCTTTTTGCAGCCCAATACGATCTTCTCCGTAAAAAGGGGCATTCACCTTCGGAGGCATTCAACGAGACTGTGGAAGAGGCTACACAGTCACTATACCCTTTGGTTGCTGAAAATGGAATGGACTGGATGTACGCAAACTGCTCGACTACCGCACAGCGTGGCGCATTGGACTGGTGGAAAAAATTCAGGGATGCAGTTGCCCCGGTTTTTGCCTCATTGCCTGTGGCAACACTATCATATAGGTCTTCAAAAACCGGGG
>JBCCLV010000094.1:0-16699 GCA_039026695.1 Bacteroidota bacterium | reverse complement strand
GATCACATCCTGGCGTGGTTCGCGATGTATCCGCCGGAGTGATTAACCGGCGGCGTTATCTGCGCGTTTTCTGAACGGTGTGTCCAGCGCGCCCGTATTGATCAGGAACGGCCAATGACGGATCCGCAAAACGACGATGGCAAGGAAAATGCCGATGTCGAGTTTTCTCCCTCAGCAATGTTTCAGGTCATGAATTGAAAACTGAAGCTGGAAAGTTCTCAAAATTTTCTAGTTCTCTTGCCTTGCTTGAAACAAGTGCAAATTTTGTTGAGCTCAACTATAGTGATCGAGCTCTTAACACCAGGTTTCTTTATCTCGTCTTTCAGCACTTTTCTCCCTCCATTAAGACAAATACATTTGATTTCGAGAAGTTTGAGACTTCTTTGAGAAAGGTTGGCCTCATAGCCCCAAGTGCCAATGTAATTTTCAAGTCACTAAGAAAGTACTTTGTTTACAAAGCTGCTTTTTCATCTCTACACAAAATTTTTAAGCCCAGATCAGCCATCATTGGGTGTTTTTATGATCTTAGTTCATTTGCTCTTACAGCTGTTTTTCGATCATGCGGATCTAGAACTATAGAGTTGCAACATGGGCAGCAAGGAAATTTTCATCCTATGTATACTGGTTGGCAATGCATGCCGAAAAAGGGGTACAATATGATTCCGGAGATTTTTTGGATGTGGGACCGAGCAAGTAAAAATCGCATCGAAAACTGGGCATCAAATAGTGGAGCTTACAAGGTAGTCACTTTTGGAAACCCCTGGATCGCAGTAAATAACCACGGTCTTATTAAGCGTAAGAAGACTGAAGATGCCATTTTTCTAAAAAAAGAAAATCGTAAAAAATTTGTAATACTCCTTGCACTCCAGCCTTTTAAAAACATTACTGAATGTTTTCCTGATTTCTTACAGCGTTTTATTCATGAAAACGATCAACTGTTTTGGGCTGTTAGAAAGCACCCAAGAATGATCATTAAAGATGAAGAACTTTCTCACTATTTTGATGGAAGGGCATTTGACATAGAACAGTCTACCCAATTACAATTATTTGATATTCTACCAAAAATTGATATTGTATTTACCTACTATTCCACAGTGGCTTTTGAGGCACATTATTTTAAAAAGAAAGTAGTTATAATTCATCCAGAAGGTAAAAAAGTCATGAGCGAAATGATCAAATCTGGGGATTTTAAATATGCCGAAACCGTTCAAGATCTCCATGCAGCCATTACCGAGGAACCTCATGTACGAACACCAAATTCTTTCACTAACATAGATTTAATGAGGTTTCATCTAAAGCGGATAATCTAATAGCAATCAGTAGATCAAAATGAGTAAAGTTGCATTCTGAAATGTTATACCGATTACTCTTTCATATCTGCTTTACTTCTGTTTTGATCCCATCTATTGGACAGATTTCCTCATCTTTTGTCGTGAAGCAGAATGCCTGTATCCAAGAGTCAATACCTCTTTTGAATAATTCATCAGGGTCGGAATACTATTGGGATTTCTGTAGTGGCGATCTTAACCAAGTACCAGAGGCTAGTGCGTTGGTAAACTTGAATAGCACCGATATCCCAGTGGGTATTGATTTTTTTCAGGATACTGATAGGTGGTATGCATTATTGGCAAGTAGAGGTAATTCTACTGTGTACAGGCTTTCCTTCGTTGATGGACTTGATAGCGCACCTTCAGTCTCTCCAATAAGTAATTCTTTATTATCGGGATGCGAGTTCCTTGCTGTTTACAACCAGCAAGGAACTTGGGTCGCTTTGGCACTGAACACAGATAACGATGGAATCGTGAGACTTACTTTTAATAATGGTGTTGAAGCCGATCCTGAGTTTGAACTCCTTGGTGATTTCGGAGGTCTCTTACAAAGGCCAAGAGGTATACTACTTATTCAGACTGGAAGCGAGCATTTTGCATTCGTATCTGCTGTTGATAACGATAAATTATTCAGAATTGACTTTGGGTCATCTTATTTAACGGATCAATCCCTACTCTCGATTGATGAAATAGCTTCAGGTTTTAATAACCCGCTTGGTATTTCCATGATCCAGGATAGCGATGAATGGGTTGGCCTGCTTTCATCTATTGGAGCTGACGAATTAAAGAGACTAGAATTTGGATCAGATATTAAAGCCGATCCTATTGTGACGGATTTATTACCAGTCAATGATATTACTCAAATTGAGCTAGTGAATGAAGGAGGAGTTTTCTACGCTTTTGCTAGTAGTCGTAGTGATTTTTATCGTCTTGACTTTGGTTCTTCTATGCAAAATGCTCCTACTCTAACCAATCTAGGCGATTTTGGCATTCTATCAGAGAGTTTTGGATTTGATTTAGTTGAAAGTGACTCAGAATGGAGGGGATATGCAATTGACTTTTCCCTGAAAAGACTCAATGCCATAAAATTCCCAAATGTATGCTCAGCAGAGGAAACAACAAGCAGTCTCGCTAATCCAGGTAGTGTTTCTTTTAGTACCTCTGGTGATAAGCTTATATCCCTACAAGTCTCAGATGGCCAAAAGACCGATTATTCGGCTAATGTCGTTTCTGTCTCAGAGGACGTTTCCCCTGCTTTAAGTGTGGAAGTCTCAAGCATTTGTTTGCAAAGCAATTCAATTTTTGCAGCCCTAAATGAACCTTTCACCTCCTACTCTTGGGACTTTAACAACGATGGAGTAGAGGATAGCAATGAGCAAAACCCCCAAGTGGACTTTTCAATGCTAGGTGGTGAAGGGACTTATCTAGTCCGCTTAGATGTAAATGATGGTACTTGCGATAATTTCACAGAACAGGAAATTACCATTTTTCCTGAACCGCCTACTCCTGTAGTGAGCCTTTCTACTCCAACTTTCTGTCGGGATGAGATCATTGTAATAGCGAATGCAACTGATGAATCACAGCATCCTGGCGTACTTTCCTACCAGTGGGATTTTGACAATGATGGGATTACCGATTCTACGGATCCGAACCCTTCGATCAGTTTTTCTGAAGCTGGTACCAAGATCATTAGCGTCTTTACTGAAATTCCGGGATGTGAATCTGCAACAGAGACTTTGATAGTAGACATCTTACCTGGGCCTACTGCAGACTTCTCAGCTACGGTAGCATGTGAGGGCGATGCTATACTTTTCACCAATAGCAGCCAGAACGCTACTTCCTTTCTGTGGGATTTTACTGACGGAGTAACTTCTATAAGTGAAAATCCAGTACATGTTTTTCCTGAATCTGGAAACTATCTTGTGAAGCTAATGGCAGTGGATGACAATGGTTGCGAGGATTTGCGTACGCTTGAGGTCCTTGTGGTAGATAAACCGGATGTAAGCTTCGATTTTGATGTGCTATGCACTAGTGGTGGTAATCAATTTCAGGACCAAAGTTCCGTCAGTAATGCAGACATAGTAAGTTGGAGCTGGATGGTAGATGGTGAAGAGGCCTCACAGGAGCAAAATCCGGTACTGGATTTTAATACCGCTGGGCCAAAGGAAATAACACTACAGGTAGTGGGTAGTAATGGTTGTGAAGCTTCTTTGACACAGCAAGTGGAAGTACAAGCGTCACCAATGCCTGATATTACTGCTACCATAAATTGTGTAGGTGAAAATTCACTTTTTAGCGGAATCAACCTTGCGACCTCAAGTCCGGTAGAAACCTGGCTTTGGCAAATTGATGGGTCCACCTATACCACGGAGACTGCTTCGCATGTTTTTAACTCTCCTGGAGAATATGAAATAGGTTTAGAGGTTAATGGAGAAAACTTTTGTTTAGCATCAGTTACCACCACGGTTACCGTACCCAGGCTACCTGAGGTTGATTTTGCTTTACAGGGAAATTGCAGTAACCAGACTATCATAGCTAGTGAACAGCTAAATGTCTTTAATGATCCAGTAACTTCCCGCCAATGGTCTTTGGATGGGACCAATGTAGGAAATGGGACTGAGGTGTTGATTGAAGGGCTTGCATCCGGTAACTATGAATTAACCTATGAACTGGAGACCGCAAACGGTTGTCTGGTGGAGGCTACCAGACAGATTACAATAAATGCTGCGCCTGTCTCCCAGTTTACTTTTGACAAATTCTATGGGATTCCTCAAGACCCATTGACATTTACCAATACTTCCGAAGGAGTTTCTACAATTGAATGGTTGGTAGATGGCTCACCTACTGGTAGTACCTCTGCTGAGCAGGTTTTTTCTTTTGAAGCACCTGGTGATTATCAGGTGAGTTTGGTCGCCCTAAACGATTTGGGTTGCACAGATACTACAACACAGGATGTGATTATTCGCATTCCTGAAGTTGACCTAAGCGTTAGAAATTTTGACCTGATCGAAGAAAATGGAACAGGTCGAGTGCTGCTAGAGATTGAAAACAATAGTAACCTTCCGATTGATCTGACTAACGTCACGCTGACGCTGGAAAACCAGTTTAGTATCTCTGAGCAAGTTGATGATCTACTCCTGAGCGGGGCTTCAAAATTGGTAAGGTTGAGTGCTGGGATTCCACTGAATGTAACACAGCCAACTTATTTCTGTGTGGAGCTTACTTCGCAGTATGCGAATTCACCTGACCTTACGCCACTCAATAATGAAGCTTGCCTTACCATCAATCCTTCTACGATTTTAGAAGATCCTTTTCCAAATCCCGTAGTTGATCAACTACGGGCAAAGCTGATATCACCGGTAGCTACTGATTCAGAATTAGAGCTTATCAGTGCTACGGGAAAGTCTGAAATAAAAGAAAAAGTAGCAATAGAGGTAGGCTTGAACAATATCTTTATTGATATGGCTGATTTGAATCCAGGCATTTATTTCCTTTCTATCAATGTAGGAGGCACTTTCTTGAAAAGAAAGATTCTGAAAAGATGACTTTCAGAAAGTGGTAAGGCCAAAAAATTGTTGCGGAATTGGGCGATAAAATGTTCTTTTTCGAAACAAACGGCAGTGTGTTTATCTTTGTAACAAATTAAATTTTGCTAGTCAGCGAATTGTAATCAAAACCAGATAAGCAAACGCCATCAAAATGAAAATCCAATCATCCAAAGTCAAGCTAGATAAAATAGACAGGAAGATCCTTGAGATCTTGCAAGCCAATGCCAAGATTACCAATGCTCAGCTCTCAAAGGACATTGGTCTATCTCCTGCTCCCACCCTGGAAAGGGTAAAGAAGTTAGAAACCTCGGGAATTATAAGTAGTTACCATGCAAAACTTGATACTGAAAAAATCGGGTTGAGTGTGCAGACTTTTGTGCAGGTTTCTCTGAAAGGACACAATAAGAAAAATATCGACACCTTTTTAAATGAGATCAACCAAATCACTGAGGTGATTGAATGTCATCATATTACAGGGTCCGGTGATTTTATCTTAAAAATCATCTCTAGTGATATTCAAACTTACCAGAAACTGATGCTCGAGAAAGTCTCCGAAATTGATGTGGTGGACGGGCTACAGTCGATGATCATTCTTTCTACCTTCAAAGACAGCAAGGTGATGCCAGTGCCTAAAGATGAGTAACAACCTGATACTTACGCAAAACAAGGTGGATCAAATTGTACAGCGAGTTGCCTACCAGATCCACGAAAATAACATGGAGCAGACAGTCTCTCTGGTGGGGGTGGATGCCGGAGGGCGGCGACTTGCAGATTCTATCAATGAAACGCTTTCCCAAATATCGGGAAGCAATTCCCAGTGTTTTACCATCACGCTCGATAAGGAAGAACCACTGATCAATGATATCAGTCTCGATGGCAACCTTTCAGACCTGGAAAAGAAGGCTGTAGTGCTATGCGATGATGTACTTAGCACTGGTAAAACGCTTTCATTTTGCATGGCAAAGTTGCTCTCCCTCAATGTTACTAAAGTTGAAACAGCTGTTTTGATCCTTCGGTCTCATGCTAAGTTTCCCATCTATGCCACCTATGTCGGGTATGAGCTTTCCACTACAGTAAGAGAGCACGTAGAAGTTCGCGCTAACGAGGGTGTTTTTCTGAATTAATTTGTTTTTGGAGCTACTAATCAATGCTTTAGCGCCAGTTCAGGATCGCTAAACACACCCATGATCAATCTCGTAAGCTAGAAAGTGAAATTGACTTAGGAATCCAATCCTGATTTTTCCCGTTACATTTAGTCTGTAAAACAGCAAACAGATGATCTACAACGGAAAAGAAGTTGAATTTCCCGCAATTCTACAAGTCAGCTTTTTTAGGCAAATCGCAGCATTGAAAAATCAGGCGGTTCATGGAAATAATGCAGAGTCAGCATACGCTACAGCTTTACTAGAGGAAGCGTCTAAATTTCCTGAACTTGAAGATGGCATTACGGATCTAAGCAAGCTGGACCTGTATCAAGAAACAATTGATCTACTATGTGCACCACTCTTTCCTGACGCGCTTACCTCCAATGAGATTAAGATACTTACCCCTCCTTTCTATTTTAAACCCCTTAAAACTTCAGCCAGGTTTGATAGAATTATAGAAGCTTCTGAGGAGCCTTTTAATTTTTTAATGAAGGATGTAGATGAGGATACTTTGTACTTGTATTGCTGCTATTTCATCTTGGGTAATTACTATGGATATCCGCTAGGCGGTGGCAGTCCACAGCTTTATGAGATTGCTGATAGAAAGCAGGGCATAGACAGAATTTACAAGATGCTGATCAATGCGGATTTGGCAGAATTTATTCCTACGGAAAGGGCAGTGGATATTACGCTGCAGGATTATGAGTTGCTGATGGAAAATTTTGGTGATATGGCTATCTGGAGGGAGAAGTTTCCACCAAATAGTTGGATCATGAAAGGGGTGAATATTGTGAATTTTGTGGATGTCACTCCCGACCAAGCTATTGGTGACATCACCTCTAGTCTTTTGGTATATGATCCCAGTTCGTTTGACAGGATCCGACAGAATATCCGTAAAATCTTAAATGACAAGGACTTACATATTGGTGTCATAAATTTTGAGGAGCGAAAGCTTGAAACAATGCAAGATTCAGCGGTAAAAAGTTTGCTTCTTTCCTCAGGAGAAAACATGACCTGCACCACAGACATGTGCCAGACGATTCGTCAAGTTCTGATCGAGGCGAAGCAGCCGATTGTGGTTCCGGACAGTAAAAATGCCGAATTTCTAGGGTCTAGCAACTTTGCCAAAAAGATTGCAGAATCTGAATTCAATAGCTATCTAATTGTGCCGGTTGTGCAGGATGACGAACTGCTGGGATTTTTTGAGTTGGGTTCAAAAGAGAGGTTTAAGCTCAATAAAGGAACCCTTTATCTATTGGATCAGGTGATGCCAATTTTTGGGATGGCTAAAAAGCGCTTCAAGACCGAAGCTCAAAATCTTGTTGAGGCCATCATACAACAGGAGTGTACCACCATCCATTCTTCTGTAAAATGGAGATTTGAGGAGGAGGCGAAAGCTTTTATGCAGAAGCAGCGAGATGGAGAAACTCCTGTGTTTAAAAACATCGTATTTGACCACCTCTACCCGCTGTATGGTCAATTGGATATCAAGGGATCATCAGAAAGAAGAAATCAGGCGGTAAGTGCGGATCTTTCAAAGCAGCTAAATGCGGTGAAGCAAGTGCTGGAGAAAATCTTTGCAGATGAAAAACTCCTGGTGTATGAAGAGCTTCTCTTCAGAGTCCAGTCGCTTGAGGAAGAGTTATTAAATGACTTGTCAGCAGGAAGCGAATACCGAATCTTATCATTTCTAAGTAATGATATATATCCTGTGCTAAACTATGTGAAAGCAGAGAATCCTGGCCTTGGCCCGGCGGTACACCAATATTTTGATCTTTTGGATGAAGAGCACAAGACAGTTTATGAGGCTAGAAAGCAGTATGATACCAGTGTAAATCGAATTAATCAATATCTCGCATCGTACTTAGACAAAAAACAGGAGGAGGCCCAGCGTATGTTCCCTCATTACTTTGAGCGGTATAAAACAGATGGTATCGAATTCAATATGTATATAGGACAGTCTGTTACCAGAAGTGAGACATTTGATCCGCTCTTCTTAAGAAATCTGAGGTTGTGGCAGCTCCTTGTAATGTGTGAGATGGAAAACGAGTTTCAAGCGATCAAGGAAGAGATGGATTCACCTATCGAGATTGCTTCGTTGATCTTGGTATACAATACGCCTATTTCGGTCCATTTCCGAATGGATGAGAAGAAGTTTGATGTGGAGGGGGCCTACAACGCGCGCTATGAGATTATCAAGAAAAGAGTGGACAAGGCACACATCAAAGGCACTAACGAGCGAATAACCAGACCAGGGAGCTTAGTGATCGTTTATTCCCAAGAATCCGATGCAGAGGAGTACCGTACCTACTTTAAGTTCTTGGTTTCAAGAGGATTCTTAAAAAATGGAATCGAAGATTTGAGTCTTGAGAATCTACAAGGAGTAAGTGGGTTGAAAGCTTTGAGGACAGACCTGAATTACACTAAAGGAAATATTACAGTGGACGAATTCATCAAAGAACTGGAGATGAACTCATAATCTTTGCAGGTACATTTTTGTGGATAAATACGTAAATATCACTAAGTAATTTTATTACGATAAATTAATATTTTATCTTATTTTAATGAAATATTTTTATTTATTCGGATAATAACGAGTATTTCATTCAATAAGTCGAACTTTTTTACACTCTTTGATAGTTGTTCATAGCTTTGAGAAATACCAAAGAAGCTATGGAAAATCGAATCAAAATTTATTCTATCGTTGCACTACTTTTTTCATTGAGTTGCTTTACCGCGCAAGCAGAAGTGAGCAACAGGATTAAGAACTACTGGTCGTACCATCTGGACATCAAGGCAGCACTGGAAGAATCTGATGTGAAGAAAGCAAGGTCTTTAGTAGAAGATCTACTGCCGATTCTAGCATCGGATATTAAATACACTGAAGATGCACTTGCCGACGCAGAGGATGAATTTGTCCTCAAAGATTTGCAGAGGAGAGTAGGTCGCCAGTTGGAGATCCAAGGTATGCTATCAGACTTCTTGTCCCTGAAAAAGGGGAAAATTAAAGAGTTTGATTCGCTTGACGTGATCAAAGAGCTTCGTCGATTAAGCATTAAACCCAAATCACGCTAATGCTTCTAAGTAGATCAGAGATATTTGATCATTAAGTCGATCATTTTTTGTTTCAAACGGCTGTAAGGCGGGTATACAGTTTTTGCCATGGTCCAGCCTATCCGTTGATGCAAAACCGCTTTTTCATTGGAAAATGCCAAAAAGCCTGCATGGCCGTGAGACTTTCCTATACCGCTATGATTTACCCCACCGATTGGGATATTTGGGTTTCCAAACTGCAAAACAGTATCGTTTATCGTCATCATCCCTGAGCTTGTTTGTGTCCGAACCAGGCTGATATTTTTCTTGCTTGAGGAAAATAGGTATAGCGCAAGTGGTTTTGGTTTAGCGTTAATTATGTTGATTGCATCATTCAGGGACTTATAGGGAACAATGGGAAGTATAGGTCCAAAAATCTCTTCTTGCATAAGTTTTGCACTTTCGTCCACTGAGGTAAGCAGTATAGGCCGGAAAGTCAGGCTTGCGGGATCATTGGCACCTTCATGCACCACAACGCAGCCCTTTTGTTGCGCTTCTTTTACCAGATCATCTAATCTTTCAAAGTGCACGCTATTTACAATGCTTGCATAATTTTCTCTATCGCCATAGTATCTGTTTGCGTAGAGTGTTAGCTGCTCGATCAGGCGATCTTGAAGGCTTTCGTGTACCAATAGATAATCCGGGGCGACGCATATTTGTCCAGCATTTTGCCACTTACCCCAAGCTATTTTCTGAGCAGCATCTTTCACATCTGCTGTCTCATCTACTATCGTAGGAGATTTGCCTCCTAGCTCAAGGGTAACGGAAGCGAGGTTTTTAGCAGCCGCCTTCATGACAACTTTTCCTACCGCTGTGTTGCCAGTAAAAAAGATATGATCAAAAGGCTGCGCTAAGAGAGTGGTGGCTTCCGGGATGCCTCCGAGCACCACAGAAACCTCATGCTGATCAAATATTTCCTCGCAAAGCGCCTTGAGCAAATTCGATACCGCAGGAGTGAACTCAGAAGGCTTCAGAATAACAGTGTTTCCCGCTGCGATTGCAGATATCAATGGTACTAAGCACAATTGAAATGGGTAGTTCCAGGGAGAGATGATCAGGCAGGCGCCTTTGGGTTCATAAAAAACGTAGGCGCTGCTACCTAAGAATGGGAGGCCAATGCTGAGGTTCTTTCTAGTCCAGGACGGGAGCTTTCTCCGTGCAAGTCGCAATTCAGACAATACCACAAAGATCTCAGTAAGATCTGCTTCAGATTTAGGTTTGCGAAGATCTTGAAACAGGGCATTTTGTATTTTTTCTCGGTTGCTTAGTATCCACTTTTCCAGCTTTAGGAGCTTTATCCTTCGATCTTCAATGCTACTCTCCCTCAGCTTAATGGAGGTGCGCTTGATATTCTGGAAACTTTCAAGAATCTGTTCTGAAGAAGTCTGTATCATCCGATTAAACTATCCTTTTTGCTTCTCCATGCGAAATCAACATTCCTTTTTATGCCCTCGTACTTGGTTCTTTTTACCGGAGATTTTCTGAAGACCGTTGAAAAAACCTCTTGGGTCATTTCTTTCCATTCCCTTTTTGTAAGGTCTTCCCAACCTTGAGGTTCAAATTTTGTCTCTCGGTGAGGACTGGCTCGCCTATTCCATGGACAGACATCCTGGCAAACATCACATCCGAATACCCAGCCTTCCATTTTGCCTTCAAATTCGGAGGGAATGGCATCTTTAAGTTCAATCGTTAAGTAGGAAATACATCTACTTCCATCTACTATGTAAGGTTCTGCAATTGCATCCGTGGGGCAAGCATCGATGCAGGCAGTGCAGTTACCACAATAGTCCTTCAATGGACCATCAGGCGTTAATTCAAGGTCCAGTATAAGCTCTGCCAGAAAGAAAAAACTGCCCATTTTTGGGTTGAGCAAAAGGGAGTTCTTCCCTACCCATCCCAAACCACTTTTTTGCGCCCATGCCCGTTCGTGCACGGGCGCAGAATCAACAAAAACACGACCTTCTACCTGACCAATTTGCGCTTGTATTTCAAAGAAGAATTCCTTCAGCTTGTCCTTAATGACAAAATGATAATCTTCTCCGTAAGCATACTTTGCCAACTTCGGCTTATTCTCGGCTTGATGGACTTGCTCAGGGTAATAATTATAGATCAATGATACTACCGACTTGGCACCAGGCACCAGTTTGGTTGGGTCAAGTCGCTTCTCAAAGTTATTTTCTAGGTATTTCATCTGGCCCTGATATCCTCGATTGAGCCATTCTTCAAGCCGGGGTGCTTCCACTTCCAGGAACTCGGCTTTCGAAATACCACAGTATGAGAATCCCAACTTCGCAGAGATGGTTTTTATGGTTTCTGAATAGTCGGTGATAATGCTAATGTTTTAATAAATTGTAGTTCCTTTTTTAAAACCTAATCAATTAATTATGCTAAAGGAATTTAAGCAGTTTATTATGAAAGGCAACATCCTAGATCTGGCTGTTGCTGTAATTATAGGGGCAGCCTTTAAGGCTATTGTTACCTCATTCGTAAATGATGTATTAATGCCGCCCATAGGTATGGCGCTGGGTGGCGTTGATTTTAAAGACCTGGTTTATGTGCTGCAAGAGGCTGTAGGAGAAGCTGAAGCTGTCACAGTACGCTATGGAGCTTTCATCCAAACGATCATTGATTTTCTTATTATAGCTTTTGTCATCTTCATGGTGATAAAAGGATACAATTCAATGCAAAAGAAAAAAGAAGAGGCTCCTGCCGCGCCACCTGCTCCTTCAAATGAAGAAGTACTGCTGGGCGAAATAAGAGACCTGTTGAAAAAGTAGATTTCATTTAACAGAACTTTTAAAAGCCCGCAACATTGTCGGGCTTTTTTAATTTAATCAGTTGTAACTTTCTGGTTGTGATTGTAGACGCGATACTTGTAGGGCTGATATTTTACTTTTCTTTTCCCTTACTCACGGGATATTGTGCCATGGAGTACGGGCGGTCATTTTGGGTTTGGTTCAGCATCGGGAGTTTTTTACCCATTATATCCTTTTTTGTGCTCGCTTTTCTGATTTTTTGGGACGAAAAGACTACTCCTTCTCATAAGCTCAACCGAAGAGAAAAATTGACTTCTGCGGAAATGGTCAGTGAGTTGATGAATGAGATGAACCGCACTACAGCACAAATCCCACAAACGCCAAAAGAAGAGCTAAAACAGCGTGCCCGATTGCTGAGGAGGAAGGAGGTTTAAATGCTGGTAGGCCAGCTCTGTCGCCTCCCTGCCACGTGATGTTCGCTTAATGTACCCTTCCTGAATCAGGAACGGCTCATATACCTCTTCAATCGTTTCAGACTCTTCTCCGCATGCAGTTGCGATAGTATTAAGACCTACTGGACCTCCCTTGAATTTGTTGATAATTGTAGATAGAATTCTGTTATCCATATCATCAAGTCCATGATCGTCTACATCAAGTGCCTCAAGGGCAATTTTAGCAATGTCAAGTGTGATGGCACCATCACCTTTGATTTGTGCAAAGTCTCTCGTTCTGCGTAGCAGATTGTTTGCGATCCTGGGCGTTCCCCGACTCCTTCTGGCGATTTCGTAGGCTGCCTCTTGATCGATTACAGAGTTCAATAGATCAGCTGATCGGCCCACAATAGTGGTCAATAGTTTAGCATCATAATACTCGAGCCGTGCATTGATGCCAAAGCGAGCCCGAAGTGGTGAGGTAAGCAGTCCAGATCTTGTAGTAGCCCCAATTAGAGTAAATGGATTCAATTCTATTTGTACTGACCGAGCGTTGGGTCCCGAATCCAGCATTATGTCAATTCTATAGTCCTCCATTGCGGAGTACAAATATTCTTCAACCACAGGGTTTAACCGATGGATCTCGTCTATGAAAAGTACGTCATGGGCTTCCAAATTGGTAAGCAATCCGGCCAGTTCGCTTGCTTTATCAAGTACCGGTCCTGAGGTCACTTTGATTTTACTTCCAACCTCATTGGCAATGATGAATGACAATGTTGTTTTGCCTAAGCCCGGCGGACCGTGAAGTAAAACGTGATCAAGTGGCTCTGTTCGTTGCTTTGCCGCCTCTACAAAGATTTTTAGGTTTTCTATTACCTTGAATTGACCTGTAAAGTCTCCAAAAGAAAGGGGTCTCAGAGCCCTTTCAAATTCACGCTCCGAAGACTCCATGCCTTCGCCATCTGCTTGTAAGTAGTCTTCTCTCATTTTTGAGTGCTTACTCAGCACAAAGATGCGAGATGCGGGATACTTTAGGAAATGTCATTGCAAGGTGAAAATTTTTCGCTTGATCTCATTAGTCTTTTATGTTCTAATCCGAGGTACTTTGTGCCGGTCTGTCTGGTGTCATTGCTGCATTGATCTACTTTTACTCTATGAATAGAAAAGCCCTTCTGATTTTTGGGTTATCCCTGATTGTTGCTTTTGTACTTGTTTCAATTTTCCGAAAAGATGCGTCGCTTAAGGTTCAGCAGTTTTCAGGTACTACCATGGGTTCAATTGTATATCATGTAAAATACTTAGGAGAAGAAGGAGCCGCAGGTATTTCAGATACAGACAGTGTTTTGATTGCCTTCAATCAGTCATTATCAACCTATATACCTGATTCTGAAATATCAAGGCTGAACAACCTTGGTAAAGTGAAGCTAATCTCTCCATTTTTTTTACCCGTCTTAGAAGCAAGTCAGGAGGTATTTCAAAAGACTGGAGGTGCTTTTGATCCTACCGTAGGCCCTCTAATCAATGCCTGGGGCTATGGCCCCGAAAAGCAACTGCCAGAGGTTGATAGTGCAATGGTGGACTCACTTCGTAAATATGTAGGGTTTGATCTTGTGCAATTTGATTCTTCAAGCGTTTCATTGTTGAAAAACCAAAAAATAGACTTCAGTGCAATCGCTAAAGGTTATGCAGTGGATTTGGTTGGAGAGCTTTTGGAGAAAAAAGGAATTGAAAATTACCTAGTGGAAATCGGGGGGGAGGTCAGGTGCAGGGGAATTAATCAGGAAGGGAAGTCTTGGTCCTTAGGAATTGAAGACCCCACAGTAGCCATCGATCAGCAAGAACTCCTGGCAATCGTTCGGATCAAAGACCTATCTCTGGCAACATCTGGTAACTACCGAAACTACTATGAGCAGGATGGAAAAACCTATGCGCACATCATCGATCCTCGCACAGGCTATACTTCCCAACACAACCTGCTTAGTGCTTCGGTATTTGCAAAAGATTGTATGATTGCCGATGCGTATGCTACAGCGTTTATGGTGGTAGGTCTGGAAGCGTCTAAAAGTATTGTGGATAATGAATCAGTGGAGGCCATCCTTATCTATCAGGACCAAACTGGAGAACTAAAGAGCTTTGTTTCGCCGGGGATTAAGCCATTTGTGGAGCTAAACAAAACCAAGTAGGAGCCGGTAAAAGTCTCATAATCTTGGTGCTATTGAGCTAGGTCTTTTTTGGGACTACTATTCGGCTTGAGTGTTTTTGTGAATAATACAGAAGCGCTTGTAGGTCTTCATTACACCTGGAGCTTTCTGAAAATTTAAATTCTACCCTTTCCGATTCAGCTAATACCATCATTTTGGTCTTACTTATAAGGTTACCAATGCCTCTCCGTAAAATTTATATCACTTAATGCTGAGTATTTGGTATAGCAGATGACTGTATATTGCTTGTGATCGGTGCCTTAAGCAACTTGTGGTATTCTATTTTTCTGATTTGTGCGTATCCCGATTCTAATTTTTGCCTTATTGATTCCCGTTTTATCAAATGGGGATTCTTGGGGATTTTTTGCCCATCAGAAGATAAATCGCCTGGCTGTATTTACCCTCCCGCCGGAAATGCTCGGCTTTTACAAAAGCAACCTTCAGTACTTGACTGCTAAATCAGTGAATCCTGATATGCGCAGATATGTAAGTAAAGGCGAAGCACCAAGGCACTACATTGACATTGATGTATATGGTGATTCGGCAGTTTATAAGATGCCCAGATACTGGAGCGATGCAGTAGAGATGTATACTGAGGATACTTTGAATGCTTACGGCATTGTTCCGTATCATGTAAACAGGGTAGCATCTTGGCTGATTAGTGCTTTTCAAAATCAAGATCGCCAACAAATTCTCAGGCTTTCAGCCGATCTAGGTCATTACATAGCAGATGCGAATGTGCCTCTACACACCACCAAAAATTATAACGGCCAGTTCACAAATCAATATGGTATTCACGGGTTTTGGGAGTCTCGACTTCCGGAGCTTTTTTTTGAAGAGTACGATCTTTTGACAGGTAAAGCTGAGTACAAAGCCGATCTTCAATTATATGCGTGGGACGCTGTGGTGAAAGCGCACGAAGCACTTGACTCAGTTTTTTTGTTTGAAAGGCAATTGACAGAAAGATACGCTGAATCAAAAAAGTACGGATATGAGGAAAGGGGTCAATCTACGGTTCGTACCTACTCATTTGATTTTTCAGAAGACTACCACAAACGACTTAATGGCATGGTGGAGCGTCGCATGCGCAATTCAATAAAAATGGTGGGAGATTTTTGGTTAAGCTGTTGGGTAAAGGCAGGTCAGCCTGACCTTTCCCTGTTAGTTGAGAAACAAGACTTGCCGGACACAAGTATTGCTGTGGATCCCTCCCTCAAGCTTCGGAATCATGAATCTGGTTTTTGATATTTTCGTGACATGAAACCAAATATTCGGATCGGATATGGGTATGATGTACATGCTCTGGCAGAAGGTGTCGACTTCTGGCTTGGAGGGATAAAAGTTCCCCATAGTCATGGTGCTTTTGGTCATTCTGATGCGGATGTGCTGATTCATGTTATCTGCGATGCCCTCTTAGGAGCAGCAAATCTGCGAGATATCGGTTACCATTTTTCTGACACGGAACCGGAATTCAAGGGGATTGACAGTAAAGTCTTGCTGAAGAGAACAGTCTCACTGATACAAAAAAAGGGCTATAAGATTGGAAACGTAGATTCTACCATTTGTCTTCAACAGCCTAAGATCAATCCATTGATACCGGAGATGAAAAAGGTCTTGGCGAAAGTCATGGAGTTAGAGGAAGATGAAGTTTCAATCAAAGCAACAACCACCGAAAAACTTGGATTCGTTGGAAAAGAGGAGGGGGTTGCAGCGCATGCAGTGGTTTTGATTTACCGGCCGGGATAATTATATCCTAATCACTTTAACAAATCAGGTCTTCTGTCTTCTGTTCTTTGCAAGGACTGAGTTTCACGCCAAGCTGTAATCTTTCCTTCATTTCCGGTAGTGAGTACCTCAGGAACTTCCCAGTCTTTGTATCGTGACGGTCGGGTATAGACAGGTGGTGCAAGAAGATTATCCTGAAAGGAGTCTGAAAGCGCCGAAGTTTCATCATTCAGGACACCAGGGACGAGTCTGATGAGTGAATCTGTAAGTACCATAGCAGCCAATTCTCCCCCGGAGAGCACATAATCGCCTATGCTGATCTCCCTGCTTACCAGGTGATCCCTCACTCGCTGATCCACCCCTTTGTAATGTCCACAGAGTAGAATCAGGTTTTTTGCCAAGGATAGCTCATTAGCGGCGGATTGGTCAAAGCGTTTTCCATCTGGCGTAAGGTAGATTACCTCGTCATAGG
>JBCCLV010000093.1:0-16959 GCA_039026695.1 Bacteroidota bacterium | reverse complement strand
GATCAATTATGAACATATCTCGCATCTACTTGTACATTCCCATCAAACTTGTAGTCAGGGGCTAGTTTTCAATTTGTCACGATTATGATGTTACCGCAAAATTTTTATTCCAACAGAAAGCTTGAGCAGCTAGTCGAGAATAGAACCTCATATTCTGTAAATAATGCGGAGCTTAATATTTATGAGACGCATCACTATGCAGAGAAAGTAGTACTGCAGTTTTCTCAGCCCGTACTGGCTAGTATGCTGGAAGGAAAAA
Organism: Bacteroidota bacterium; assembly: GCA_039026695.1. Lineage (GTDB taxonomy): Bacteria > Bacteroidota > Bacteroidia > Cytophagales > Cyclobacteriaceae > Ekhidna. The sequence goes on along the minus strand of JBCCLV010000093.1, from coordinate 16,700 downwards.
AGGTGATGCATTTACGAGATGCCAATCCTTTCAGCTTTTTGCCTGGCGAGTCCATAAGCCTTCCCGCAGATGAAGTCATGTGTATTGACTTTCCTGAAGCCAAAGAGAAAAACCCTACGCGCTGCCTAGCCATGCAAATGGATCATGATCTTGTTAAAAATGTCATTGACAATATGAATGACAATATGCCTAGGGTAGACGATACATTATGGGAAGAAGGGAATACAAACTTTGTTTTCACTAATGATCAAGCGATTCACCAATTGCTGCAGCGGCTTATTTATGTCTTTTTAGAAGACAATACCTCGAAAGAATACTTTATTGATTTGATGATGCGCGAGCTGATTGTACGCATCAATCAGGTTAAAAATCTGGAAAATTATCAGAACAATTTAGTTGGCTTTTGTAACGCAAGTAGGATGTCTTTTGTCCTCAGCTACATCCAAGAACACATCCACGAACCGCTGACGGTATCTCTTCTTGCGGAAAAGGCATGCATGAGTGAGCCAAATTTCCACCGTGTATTTAGAAACGAGATCGGGATGACACCTATCAGCTACATTAACAAAACCAGAATAAAAAAAGCTACCTCAATGTTAAAAGACCCACAAGTGCAACTGAGAGAGGTTTTTGTGGCTTGCGGGTTTACCAACTTTTCATATTTCTCCAGAATTTTCAAAAAGGAAGAAGGAGTCTCACCGAAAAACTACCAAAGAAGGGGGTTGAGATGAGTAAGTCAATTGCCTTTGGGCGACTGAAAACCTATGAGTGCTGTCTTTTTCTTTAGTAAAGAAAGAATATGCTTCCTTTCACCTACGCGCTCTTTTGAAGTTTGTTTGCCTTGACCTCAATGAATCGAAGGGGAAGGTTGAGTAGCGCCTTATAATCCTCACCAGCCTCTAGCATATCTTCATCGTATTGGTCATAATACCAACGAATAGCGATACGAATGCCTTGATCTTGAAAAGACTTGAATAAACGAAGCAGATCAAAAACGCATTTTGAACTGCTGGTATTATAGTATTCCATCTTGATACGTATATCTAGGCGCTCAGGAAGTGAACCTCGTTCTATTTCTTTAATTACCGGGGTCCAAAATTTTAATGAGTTTTCGGGAAGAGAGCGTCCAAACATTTTAAAAATACCTTTCTCAGGATCGAAGTAAATCGCAGGTGTATCCTTGGTTGGGGGAATTTTTAATACGCTCATATAGTCATCAAAACAAGGGTGTCAAAGGTTTGGTTTATACTTACATGCAAAAAAAGCATTTTACAGAACGTCAAACCTGTATATTTAGCTGGATAGATCTTTTCGATTGACTTATTGCCAGTTGTCTTAGACCAATGAAATGTCACGTAAATTTTGTCCAATTATCACCTTCTCCATCATCATCGCTCATACATAGGACAAGCGCTTCGCTGTTATCGATTGGTAAGTTTTGGAATTAGTTTGGAAAACAATGAAGACTATGAAAACCAAGTCAATCTTTTTTGTGCTTTTAAGTTTCACTTGCCTGCTCAGTTCTGGTCAGAAGTATAAGTCTACTGAATCTGAGGTACGTTTTTTTTCCGATGCTCCTTTGGAAGACATCAAAGCAGTGACTAATGCGGCTTCAGCGATCATCGACACAGAAAAGCAGACCCTAGCCATTGTGGTTCCTATTCGTACTTTTCAATTCAAGAAGAAACTAATGCAGGAGCACTTCAATGAAAATTACCTTGAATCCGAGAAATACCCGCACGGAATTTTTAAGGGTAAAATAACATCCTGGGATGGGTCTGCAGGGTCTTTTGATGCAGTAGCAGATGGCACACTGGAAATTCATGGAGTAGAGCGGGAAGTAGTAATTGAAGGCATACTGGAGAAATCTAAGAAAGAAATCGAATTGGAGACAACTTTCGTGATTCAGTTAGCCGATCATGAAATTGACATTCCCAAAGCTGTTTTTTATAAAATTGCGGAAGAGGTTGAGATCATTGCAAAATTCAAGCTGCAGCCTTATGAGAAGTAAGTTTTTTTTGGCCTTTTCGCTATTTGCTTTTTTTGCTTATGCTCAGGAGGATCTGTTAGAACTACTAGAAGCGGAGCAAGAAAAAGACCCTGGCTATGCTGTTGCGACCTTCAAGAGTACAAGGGTCATCAATGGCCACTCAATCGAAACCAGGTCCGGTGGTACTTTGGAGTTCATCATTGCGCATCGGTTTGGTACCCTTAATTCCGGATCCAATGAGCTTTGGGGCTTGGATCAGGCAAACATCCGGTTAGGTCTTGAATATGGGGTCACCAATAGTTTCACAATTGGTATCGGCCGTTCTTCGAGAAATAAGATAGTCGACACTTTTGCAAAGTACCGTCTGTTCAGGCAGTCTAAGTCTTTCCCGTTGACCCTTACCGCTTTTGGTAGTTTGGCCAGAAATGTGGATCAAAATGCTGAGCTGGAAGGTATTGAGCGAAATACTTACACAGGCCAATTACTTATTGCACGAAAGATCAATAGCAGCTTAAGTGTACAAATAGCGCCTACTGTGATGCAAAGAAATAGGGTTGCTACACCTGAAGATGCAAATTTGCTCATTGCCCTGGGTCTTGGTGGGCGCTACAAGGTATCTAATCGCGTTGCAATTATGGCTGAGTATTATCCTCAATTCTCCGACTATTCAGATCAGTTTCGAAATGCAGTTGCGTTCGGTGTTGACATTGAAACTGGAGGTCATGTATTTCAACTACACTTCACGAACGCAGTTCAAATGAACGAAAAGGGATTCATTGGGGAAACCGAAGAGAATTTTTGGGATGGGGGCATTCATTATGGATTTAACATAGTGAGGGTATTTGATCTAAAGCCAGGTAAGCGTTAGTCCGCTATGGGCTTCTTGTTAATTTCGTCACAAGATGAATGCAAGTAAACTTTTAGGGTTCTGCCTTCTTACCGTTCTTTTGTACTCCGCGCAGGGGCAAGATTTAATTGTCACTACTGAAGGTGATTCGATTACTTGTAAAATCACCAGGATTTCTGATGATTACCTACACTTTTCTGTTTTTGATGTGCGAAGTGGAGTTTTACTTATGCGCTCACGTTTGCCTCTCAGTTCTGTTAAATCCTATTATCAAGATGCAAAAGAACCGGCTGATACTGAGATTACAGCTAAAGATTTTGGTCCTCCACTTGAAGGTGAAGACAATGAATACCAAAGGTCTCGCTCATTTAAAATAGGCCTGAGCGGAGGATATAGTTACCAATTTAGTGGATATGATGGACTGCCTAGATCTTACCAAAAACAGGTGGAGAACCTGTGGAACATAGAAGCACACCTTCACTACTTCATTTCTCAAAACACCGCTTTGGGCTTTGTTTATTCAAGGGTCCAGACTTCAGCAGATGAGGATTTTGGTCCCCCATTGAGCAATCTTTTTGGTTTTTCGCAGCTCAGAAATGAAAAAATTGTTTTTCAGCTTTTAGCGTTATCACTGGTTTTCAGTGATCTCAACGCCTACGACGGGCTTAACTTTATTATTGATGTGGGGTCGCTGAAATACAGAACGGATTTTCTGGCGGATGGCTCGGAGTTCTTTCAAGAGGGAAATACAATAGGTGGAAGGGTAGGGCTCTCCTATGACATCATGCTTACCAGCGATTTTGCAATTGAGGTAGGGGCTAAAATACTATTAGCCAGGTTTTCCCGAATAAATGACAATGGTACGATCGTGCAAACAGATTTTGAGGTTCCACGGATAGATCTTTCTGTCGGTTTTTCTTTTTTACAATAAAATTGGAACTTTCGAACTAGACCTGTACTCTCAAGGCAAGGATCAGATTTCTACCCGGGGCACTGATACCTGAAGTGTAAGGTCGGTAGTGCGTATCTCTGATGTTTTCAAGACCCAGGTTTAAGCTTACCATCTTGCTAAAGGTGTAAGAAGCCTTAACATTTAAAGTATACCAGCCAGGGGTGCCTGTTGCCGTATATAAGTATGGCTTATCTAGAATTTCTGAGTCAGGAATTTGATCTGTAGTTCTGCTCCCATTGTATTCAACGTAGGCTTCCGCTCGCCAGGGTAGGTTCTGGAAAGTGATAGCAGCTCTACCAAATACGGGGGTCGTGTGTCTCAATGGTTCTCGATTGTTAACGTCTTTTCCACCAGTGTAGCTGATTGTTTTGCTGAAGGCCCAGTGTTCCGCCAGCTCAAATGTGAGTCTTGCGCTCGCGCCATAAACATTTGCTTTACCTGTATTGATACTTGCTGCTACACGTAAGGTATCGCCTCTAAGCACTGTTGAAGCTTGTCCATCAAGCAGAAAAGGGCCATCTACAATCGCGTCAATCAACCTGCTGTAGAATATTACGGCACTAAAATAAACAGGGTCTTTTTTGAGTTGGAACGAAATCTCATTACTAAGGCTATACTCTGGTCTTAGGTCGGGATTTGGTACGGTGATCCTCTCTCCAACCTCAAATAGCTTACCAATATCATCCACATTGGGGGCCCTAAATCCACTGCTAAAATTGTAGCTTAATTTATATTCTTTATCAAGGTTGTAGATCAATCCTAGGGACCCATTGAATGATGTATTTCGTAAATGAAGATTTGAGGGGAGGTCTTCAAGCATCCTTAGCGTTTCGGCAGTGGCCTTTAGCTCAATATAGTTTAGCCTTAATCCTCCATTGAAAAATAGCTTACCTGACAATCTTCCCACAAAACTGCCATAACCAGCCAGGGAGGTGTAAGTACTCCCCCCATCCGGATAGCGTGAATCTGTGGGGCTTTTATCTCCAGATTCCAGCGACTTTCTGAAAGCTGTGGAGGTTACGTCATTGCTATAAAAGTCAAGGCCATAGTAAAGATTGGATTTGTTGAGTTCTTTTTCAAAATCAAGTGAGGCAGAGTAAAGGCCTACTTGCTCAGTCCTCACCCTCAAGCTGTCTTCCCCAAACCCTCGGTCGTTTCTACTCTCCTCAAAAGACTGATAGGCGAGCGTGAGACGCCCTTGATCAAAAAACCGATTTGATTTAAACAGATTAAGCCGAAGCTGATGCATAGACCATTTCTGCGGCCCATAGTACCACTCAGCATGTTCAAGAGCGTCGCTTCGACTCCTTGTTTGCGTAAGGTTATCATAGCGCGGAATGTCCGAAGTAGTACTGAAATAGAAACCATAAGTTGCATCTGCATAGTCCCCAAGACGAGTACTGAACTTTGAAATGGTATTGAAAAGCTGAAAACCAGAGAACTTTTGCAGATCTGGATCTTCATTTTGAATGAGTACATCTTCCCCATCTTGTCGACCTGCAAAGAAGTTTCTTTCAAACGCTCCTCTATATCCTCCAGCTCGATTGGAGCCTGCCCTGAGATCGTCCAAAGCGGTGAGGGTTGTGGAATGAAAAAATGTAGTTCTTGGTTTCGCTACAGAGAAATCAATGTGAACTGTACGTTCATTTGCCGCAGAACTGTACCTGGCAAGTAGATTAGCGCTAAAATCACTTTTATCATCGTAAGACCATTGTGGCGTAATGGTCTGGAAGTTCATCACGCCACCTAGCGCATCGCTTCCATAGATCACAGAGCCAGGACCAAAGATGACTTCTGTTGATTGTAGCGCATTGGGATCTATGTTGATCACATTTTGGAGATTCCCCCCTCTGAAAATTGCATTGTTCATGCGCACCCCGTCCACCACCAGCAGCACAGAGTTGGCAGCAAAGCCGCGCAATTTAGGAGAACCTCCTCCTAATTGGCTTTTCTGCATAAATACCTGACCAGTTGCAGCTAAAAGGTCAGCTGAGGTTTGTGGATTTTGAAAGCCAATTGTTTTTCTATCTACTGAAAGTATCTGCTGCGAAAGCACATTTTCTTCCTGAGCCCATTTATTTGCAGAAATCACCACCTCATCGTAGGATATTATCTTCTCTTTCAGTGAGACGGTAAGGTCCCTGCCTGTATACTGTACAAACATCTCATGGAAGGAGGGATGCTGGATATGTACAGTACCACTTTCAAATCCTTTTAAGGACGCCATCCCTTTCTGGTCCGATTGTATGGTATGAACCTGATCTTCACTGTAGATGAAAGCATCGCTCACCGGTCTCCCATTTTCTGCGTTTTTTAACAGAAGCTGCTGGCCTTGGGTGTGAGCAGCTACGCAGGTGAATAGTATGGTAAAAAGAAAGTACCCGATTCTCATCTACACCTTATCTTTCATCAAGAATTCAGAACTGCATAATTAGCAAAAATCACACCGACCCTTGCCCATAATTGATTCAAAATACGTTGAGCGCCCCTGGTATTTTCCTAGTGGACATTTCGAAACCGTAGTTCCTTCGCTTTTCTACGAAGTGAAAGGGGTTCAATTCGACCGAGAACGTCTGGAACTACCCGACGGAGATTTTCTGGATCTGGACTGGGTGCGTAGAAACGAAAAGCGAGTTGTTGTGATTACCCATGGCTTGGAGGGAAGTTCTGACCGGCACTATGTATTGCGGCAGGTGCTTGTTTTCCAGGAAAAAGGATGGGATGTTTTGGCTTGGAATAACAGAAGCTGTAGCGGTGACCTGAATCGACTGCCAAAGTTTTACCACCATGGGGCAACGGAGGATTTGTCTGCCGTAATTGATCATGCATTTGCTCAAGGGTACGAAGAGATGGTCTTGATAGGTTTTTCAATGGGAGGGGGAATGCAACAAAAATACTTGGGTGAAAGGGAGCCAGACTTGCGGATTCGTGGTGCGATTTCTTTTTCGGTACCCTGCAATGTTCTTGACAGTGCAGATATGCTTTCCAAAAAGGGCAATCGATTCTACGAAAGAAAATTCATCAAGAAACTGAAGCATAAAATTCTAGAAAAGGCAAAAATTCTAGAATTACCGGTAAATCTCGAAGAGATAAAAAAGGTGCAGACCTTTAGAGATCTTGACAATGCCTTTACCATCAAGGTATACCCAGAGTATCACGATGCTGAAGATTTTTACCAAAAAATCACCAGCGATCAGTTTCTACCCAATATTAAGATTCCCTTGCTGATCGTGAATGCACAAAATGATCCTATGCTGGGGAAAAAATGCTATCCAATAGAGCTGGCGAAACAAATGGATAATCTTTATCTCGAAATGCCTGAGCTGGGTGGGCACGTTGGATTCACGATTTCAGCTGACAAGAGCTACATGGAAGTTGCAGCAGCATGGTTTGTTGATAATGTCATTTATCAGAATGGAAACATTAGCAGTAGCTAGTAGCTTAGCAGTCGAAAGTTTCCTCTTCTTTTCTGTGATTTAAAGGCCTGATCATTGATATGAATGAATCGCAAGTTTTAAAGACCTCTTCTTAAGTTAATTCCCGATTCTAACTTAAAGCAGGTAGAGTGGATTTTTCCGATCTGGTAGTAGAGCTGTAAACCTTCTTGGATTCGATGAGATGAAAGCTTCTTCACTTGGTTTCGATCAACGCCTTGTAATCATCAATTGCTTTCAACAAAATTTTCTTTGCTGTCTTGGCGTCCTGAAAGTCTTCTACTTCCACAGTTTTATTCTCCAACTTTTTGTAATCTTCAAAGAAGTTTTGCAACTCTCGAATGAAGTGCTTGGGCAACGCTGAAATATCTTCATTGTGATTGACCGACATGTCATTTACGGCGACCGCTATGATTTTATCATCCTTTTCTCCATTATCAAGCATGCGCATTACGCCAATGACTTTTGCGGACACGATGCACATTGGCACGATATTGATCTTTGATAAAACCAAGATATCTAGCGGATCATCGTCATCGCAGTAAGTCTGAGGAATGAAACCATAGTTAGCCGGGTAGTACATAGATGAATAGATCACTCGATCCATTCTGAGCAGACCAGAATCTTTATCCAGCTCATATTTCGCACGGGTATTTTGTGGTATTTCAATAATGCCCTGTACAATATCCGGTACTTCATCACCTAGAGGAACTCTATGCCACGGATTGTTAAGGTCTTTTTTCATGGTACCTTCTTTTTTTCTGTTTTTTGAAAGTGCAGTCTGAAAATCTTATATCTATAAACTAGCTCATCTTTTGGATGGCTAGTTCAGCTACCCGTTCGCCAATTGCTAGAGAGGACGTGGCGGCTGGTGATGGTGCATTGCAAACGTTTACAAATTTCTTGTGCTCTATGATCAGAAAATCATCAATCAACCCGCCTTGACGGTCGCAAGCTTGTGCCCTTACACCCGCTCCACCTTTCACAAGGTCTCTTTTCTCCACGTCGGGAATCAGCTCTTGCAGGGCATTGGTAAATGCACCTTTGGAATAGGACCGATAAAGTTCACCAAAGCCAGTTTTCCAGTACTTCTTAGCAACCTTCAAAAAACCAGGATAAAAGAGCGATCCCATAAATTCACCCCATTTGACGTTACTTTTTTTGTAGCCTTCACGTGCATAAGCCAATACAGCATTTGGGCCAGCCTCCACACCACCGTGGATCATCCTTGTAAAGTGAACCCCCAAAAATGGAAAATTTGGATCCGGAACGGGGTAAATAAGATTTTTCACCAAATTCTCTTTTGCTTTCTTCAGCTTGTAGTATTCACCCCTGAAGGGAATTATCTTGTAATTGACTCTGGCTCCACTCATTTTGGCGACCTGATCTGATTGTAGACCTGCACAGTTCACAACTACACGGGTAGTAAGCCGCTCTCCCGTGGTATGCACGTGAATGAACCCTTTCGCCTCTTCAAATTTTGTCAGCTTATTTGCGGAGAAGATTTCACCACCAAAATGCTTAAACTTTTCAGCATACTTTTCGGAAACCTCTTTGTAATCTACGATTCCCGTTTGTGGCACATACAGGCCTGCAATTCCCTTTACATGAGGCTCATGTTCTTTTAGTTCTTCCGCTTTCAGCTTTTTTATGCCGGTAAGTCCATTGGCCTGTCCACGCTCAAAAAGCGTGTGCAGTGGATCAAGCTGTGATTGGTTGGTAGCTACCACTATTTTCCCGCACAATTCGAATTTTATTTCTTCTTCCTCACAGAAATTGACTAGCTGCTGGTAACCGTCTACGCAATTTTTTGCCTTGTAACTACCGGGCTTGTAGTACAGACCGGAGTGAATAACGCCGCTATTGTGTCCAGTCTGGTGACTAGCAATGGTTCGTTCTTTTTCTATGATAGCTACTTTATAGGCTGGGTTTTTCTCTTTTAACTTAAGCGCAGAAGCAAGTCCTACAATCCCACCACCTATGATAATTACATTGTACATAAATTTTGTTAATTGCGCGCTCTCAAGAACAAATATCGGTCGTCCGAAGGGAAGATTGGACCGTCCATGAGAAAACGATGTACGGTATCCCTAATATTCTGCTGTTCAAAGCATGCAAACACAAGAAGTGGGACCAGGGTTACCAAATGATAACGCGTAGAGAAAGTACTTTTGTCTGCGATTGACAACATACCCCACATGAATAAAATCCTAATCATAGGTGCTTGCGGCCAGCTGGGAACAGAACTGACCATTCGGCTCAGAAAACTACGCGGGAAAGAAAATGTAATTGCTTCTGACCTATCCGATGAGCCGGTTGACCTCATTCGAGATGGAAAGTATCAAAAACTGAATATCCTTGACCAAAATAGGTACCATGAAATATTGAAAGAGAATGGTATCACAGAGGTGTATCACCTGGCGGCTGTCTTATCGGCTCGTGGAGAACAAGACCCAAAATTTGCCTGGAAGCTCAATATGGACAGCCTACTCACAGTACTTGATTCAGGAAGGGAAGGGATCAAGAAAATTTTTTGGCCAAGCTCTATAGCGGTTTTTGGTCCTGATACTCCTCCAAAAGATACACCGCAGCGAACGGTAATGAATCCAAATACTGTATATGGAATCAGCAAGCAGGCTGGCGAAAGATGGTGTGAGTACTACTTCCAAAAATTTGGGGTGGATGTACGAAGCTTGAGGTACCCAGGATTGATTGGATACAAAGCACTTCCTGGAGGTGGGACCACTGATTATGCCGTTGATATTTTTCACAAGGCAATCAAAGGAGAGATGTTTGATTGCTTTTTGAGAGAGGAGTCCAGACTGCCGATGATGTACATGGATGATGCAGTAAAAGCAACCATGGATTTAATGCAGGCTCCTGCTGATCAAATCAATATTCGGAGTTCGTATAATCTTAGCGCAATGAGCTTCACTCCCTCTGAAATTGTAGCTGAAATCAGGAAGCATTACCCGGAATTTCAAGTCTCATACCGTCCGGATTTCAGGCAGCAGATTGCAGATGGGTGGCCAGGAAGCATAGATGACAGCCACGCTCGCAGTGATTGGGGCTGGCAACCAGAGTATGATCTATCCTCTCTTGTCAAGGTGATGCTCAGCAATCTCAAAGAATCAGACTTTATCAAATAGATTTATGAATCATTCACTTTGAAGTTGAATTGTCAACTTTTCTTGAATTCATTTCAATTTCGAAGAGATTTGCAAGTATAAAACCAATCTGAAGCTATGGACACATATTTGAATTTGAAGCTTGATCTCGAAGATGGCATTTTGACCATTGTGATTAACCGGGAATCGAAATTGAATGCGCTCAATCGTGAGACGATAAGTGAATTGAAAGACGCATTTCAATATGTACAGGATAATCCCCGTGACATCAAGGGCGTAATTCTTATTGGGGCAGGAGACAAGGCATTCGTGGCAGGTGCTGATATCTCAGAATTTACTGGTGTCAATGAAATGAGTGCCAGAAAGTTTGCGGAAGAAGGCCAGGAAGTTTTTAAGTCAATTGAAGAGTGCCATACGCCTGTAGTAGCTGTGGTAAATGGTTTTGCACTGGGGGGCGGTTGTGAATTGGCTATGGCCGCACATATGCGAGTGGCTGTGCAGTCAGCCAAATTTGGGCAACCTGAGGTCAATCTAGGGCTTATTCCGGGATATGGTGGCACACAGCGCCTGACGCAACTCATTGGTAAAGGAAGGGCATTTGAATTTCTGATGACTGCTGAAATGATTGATGCTAAAAAAGCTTTAGAGTTTGGATTGGTGAATTATGTCGAAGAAAATCGCTCCCAAGCGATTACAAAAGCCCGTTTGCTTCTTGATAAAATTGGTACAAAAGCCCCAATCGCAATAGGCAGTGTGATAGACGCAGTAAATGCACTTTTCGAAGAAGGTGTAGACGGCTATCAAACTGAGGCTAATTCTTTTGCTGGATGTTTTGGTACCGAAGATTTCAAAGAGGGAGTTGCTGCTTTTCTTGAAAAACGGCCAGCTCAATTTAATGGCGATTAGTTTTTGTCAGTACTTAAAAAGCTCGCTGGACAAACGGTCGTTTACGGCCTGAGTAGCATACTTGGGAGGGTACTAAACTATTTACTAGTACCGCTTTATACGAGTGAGCTTTCAGGTTTTTCTCTTAGTGACTATGGTATAGTAACTGAACTTTATGCCTACGTTGCCTTTCTTAACATTATCTACGTTTACGGGCTAGAAACTGCTTATTTCAGGTTTTCTAAGCAAGGAGACAAGAAGTATTTCCATCTTGCTTTTTCTAGCATTCTCATTACTTCATTGTTCCTCTCTGGATTTCTCTGGATCTTTTCTGTCAATATTTCGGAGCTGATCGGAAATCCGGGTAGCCACCGTTTTATCAGATGGCTAGCGCTGATACTTGGAATAGATGCGGTGGTGGCCATACCTTTTGCCAAGCTAAGGCAAGATGGCAAAGCACTTATGTTTGCAAGTTTTAAATTGATAAATATTGTGCTCAATATTTCATTCAATCTCTTTTTTATCCTGCTCTGTCCCTGGTTGATCGCCCGTCATCCAAATCATTTTCTAGCGAGTATTTATGATTCTACCCTAGGCATAGGGTATGTTTTTTTGTCCAACCTATTTGCAAATGCTACTTATCTTTTTCTTTTCATTCCAATTTGGAAAGGGGTTCGGATTTATTTCAATGGTCCAGAATGGAAACGCCTAATCAAATACGCTGCTCCGATCTTGGTAATCGGACTAGCAGGAGTAACTAACGAGATGCTGAGCCGGGCGATCCTAAAGTACAGGTTGCCAGAGGCTTTTTATGCTTCTTACACAAACCTGGAGATTCTTGGCATTTTTGGAGCTTGCTACAAGCTATCGGTATTTATGACCCTTGCCATCCAGGCATTTCGCTATGCTTTTGAACCATTTCTGTTTGCGCAGGCAAAAGAAAAAGACTCTCCTCAGCTCTTCAGCAAGGTGATGACTTATTTTGTTCTTTTCACGGGATTTAGCTGGTTGATTCTCAGTCTATTTATACCCTATTATGCGCCCATTTTCTTACGGCAAGACAGTTATCTGTTTGCTCTGGATGCGGTACCCTTGCTGTTGGGAGGTGGACTCTTCTTGGGCATATTCTACAATTTATCACTTTGGTATAAGCTCACGGATCAACCACGATTTGGAGCAATTATTACGGTGGCAGGTGCTGTGCTAACTTTTGCACTGAATTGGCTCCTAATACCAGCGTTTGGTTATATAGGCAGCGCATACGCTACTTTCATAAGCTATTTTGGAATGATGCTATTTTCATACTTCTGGGGAAAAGTACACTATCCTGTCCCTTATGAAAAGTCAAAGATCTTAATATTCATTCTGGCGATCACAATCACAATTTTTTTTAATTCATCATACAACCTCTCTCTGTTAGCCAAAGTCACAATTTCTACCATTTTCTTGGGTCTCATGTACCTCATGCAGCGAAGGGATTTTGCTCCAAGAAGATGAATGAGATAGAAGACCAATGGTTGTTGATTTACTCTAGAAAATCGTAAGTTTAGTTGGTCCAGGAATTTGTATGCGATTCAATTTGTGTAAGATCAATTGCATCGACCATGGTAGTGTATACATCAAAAAGCATCTTTCCGTCATTATAAAAATCCTTTGCTCTCAGCATATTCTCTTTGTAAAGAAGATCACTTTGTTTCTGCTGATAAGCCAGTGCCAGGTAATAATAGGTTTCAGCTAAGTAATCATTTGCGTCTAGTTGTTTCTTAAGCGCTAGGATGGCTTGATCTACCTTGTTTGCCTCTAAGTAAATGACCCCCAAATGAAGAAATTCGTAAGCCCAAGGTTCATAGCTTTTAGCAGAAGTGTGATTTTCCAGAATCAGGATTGCACTATCCAGGATCCCCAATTGCTTATAGCAAAGGGCCATTGCGGTTTTAAGGTGGTAGTCACCATTTTGGCTGTAGCCGATATTCCCTGGCATCAATTTTTCAAGTTGCTGCAGGTCGTCAATGGCTGCTTGATAGTCCCTCAAAAACTGGAAGCGGCACCATCCCCGATATCCCAATTGGCCCAGCGGATCAATAGCGACCGCTCGATCAATCAATTGTTTCCAGGTAATAAAGTCGCCACGCTTGAGGTAAGGCACAGCCTTTTGCATATATGCGTAAGCCAGTCCATCCGGGCAAAGCTCCAGAGCCCTATCAAACTTTATTTGTGAACTGCGAGAACCCTGCCCGCCTGCAGGCTTCGTGGCTATTTCGCACGCTTTTTTACAGTCTCCCTCAAACGTATTGCAATTGGGCTGACCCATCAAGTTCAGAAAATGAATTGCAGAAAGCAGTAGCAAAAGATACTTCATGGCATTATTTCAAGAATATTCTGGTTTGAGATTTTGAAGGTGAGGTACTGGTAATAATCAATAGATTGATCTCTTACTTTCTTTACTTCCCAGTCATCTAGTGCTTTCACTTTTTCTACTATCGTTGAAACCAGTGAGCTATCCAAGCTTGCTTCATTGTAATCTTTGTCCATCTGTTGAACCCTAAACCTTCCTGTCTTTCCCTTGCAGTTTACTACAAAACGTACTGTAACAAACCCAACTAATGAAGCGATTGCACCTCCTTGCATTAAGGATTCAAAGTGCTGAATGATGGCGGCTTTTTCTCCTTTGTACTGGAGTCCTTTCCCGCCATAGTAATATTGAAATACATGGTTATTGCAGACTTCAAAATTAGGATCATCCAGGTCTGCATCAAATGACAAGTCCCCGACGCGTGCAGGATACTCATTTGCCACTTCCTGACTTTCTTGTACCTGTTTACCCTGCTCAGATATGGAGCAAGCGACAAAAAGTGATGGAAGCATTAGCAAAAGAAACTTTCTCATGGAATACAATTTCTTTTCGAAAATAGAAGCACCTCTTGAAACTTCCTAGTTTTGCAGCTTTAGATCAATCCCACTCAATACACCCAAATATGAACCTGGTCATTCCCATGGCAGGAAAAGGCAAGCGCCTGCGTCCGCATACCCTTACTACTCCTAAGCCCCTAATCCCAATAGCGGGCAAACCGATCGTGCAGCGGCTTGTTGAAGACATTGCAAAAGTCTCTTCACAGAAAATTCAAATAATTGGGTTTATCGTTGGTGATTTTGAGAAGGAAATACTGGAAGAACTAAAAAATATTGCTCGACAGATTGGGGCGGAAGCCCGATTTTATCGTCAGCAATCAGCAGAAGGTACGGCGCATGCGGTTGCTTGCGCATCAGAATTGCTGGAAGGTGCGGTTACGGTCGCTTTTTCGGATACCTTGTTCAAGGCGGAATTTGAACTAAATGCAGAGAATGACGGAATTATCTGGACCAAGCAAGTGGAGGATCCCAGCGCTTTCGGTGTGGTGAAGGTAGACGATAGCGGATTTATAACTGATTTTATTGAAAAGCCTGAAAAATTTATTTCTGATCAAGCGATCATAGGAATCTACTATTTCAAAGAAGGAGCCAAGTTAAGACACGAGCTCAAGCATCTGATTGACAACAACATTAGAAGCGGTGGAGAGTTTCAGGTTACAATGGCGCTTGAGAACCTTAAAAAGAAAGGCACGAAATTCACCATCGGTACCGTTAAAGAGTGGCTTGATTGCGGAAACAAACAGATCACTGTGTCGTCTAACAGCAAGTATCTTGGCTTCCTTAAAGGTCAAGAGCTCAAGAGTAGCTCAGTTCGCATTGTGAATTCAGAAATCATTGAACCTGTCTCCATCGGGGAGCATACCGAAATACTAAATGCGGTTGTTGGACCTAATGTTTCTATTGGTAAAAACTGTACCATTGCTGATTCAAAGTTGTCCGAATGTCTAATACAAAATGACTGTGAACTGAGCCAAGTCGAGCTGACCAACTCCATGATAGGGAATTACGTTAAGCTAAAAGGTCAGCCAAAATCAGTAAGTTTAGGAGATTTCAGCGAGTGGTAGTCCTCATGCGATTTTTTGTATTGTTCATATTCATCTTCTCGATTTTTACCGCAAGTGCTCAGCGTAAAACCAGGCAGAAGGAAATCATTTTTCCCCAAACTCAGGCAGATTCTTTGAAGCTGGAAGGTGTCCTTATTGATGCAGAAAAGCAGCTTATGCTGGAGAATTTCTCAAAAGCACTTGAAGGATTTACGGTGGCACTGGGAATGAACTCGCAAAGTGCGGCCATACAATTTAAGATAGCAGAAGTGTTGGCTAAAAGCGGGGAGGGGCAGAAGGCACTTCCCTATGGGTTGAAAGCCATTGAGTTGGATCCTGAAAATAAGTACTACAGGTTATCTCTTGCCAGGATATACCGATCAGTAGGCTTTTACATTGAGTCGGCCAAGATTTACGAGGGTATGCTGGAGGAATTTCCCTCAGAGGAGAGTGCTTTATATGAGCTTGCGGAGCTCTATCAGCTTACAGGACGAATAGAGGAGATGTTTGCCACTTTTGATCGGATAGAGCTTCAGCTTGGAGTAAAGGAAGAAATCGTAAGGGAAAAGCAGCGGATCTACATGAAGCAAGGAAAAATTGAAGATGTGATCAGGGAATACCAAAAGCTCAGCGATGCTTATCCAAATGAGTCTGCTTACCGGATAGAACTGATCAACTTTTTGATTCAAAACAGTAAGCTTGAAGAAGCATCGCAGCAGATTGCAATATATGAACTTAGCGAGCCTGCTAGCGCACGAATCAAGCTATTGAAAAGCGAGGTTTTCTGGAAAATGGAAAATTATACTCAATCGCTGCAACTGCTTTCGGAAGCCTTTGATTCACCGGTAATTGATTTTGAAAGCAAGTTTCAAATTGTCTCTAATTACCTACTTGCTGATGTAAATGCTCAAAACAGTGGTGAAATCACCAACTTGGTGAAGAAACTGGCAGCTCAGTATCCAGATGAATTTCGTGCACAGGCTTTTTTGGGAGATCTTTTGTATCAAAGTGAGCAACTTGATGAGGCGCTTCTGTACTATCTAAAAGCTGTGCGAATCAATCCCGCAAATTATAAGACCTGGCAAAACATCTTAAATGTAGAGGCAGAGCTCAATCAGTACGATAGCTTGGTAGTGCATTCGGAGGAGGCCCTCACTTATTTTCCAAATCAAGCTTTGCTATACTATTTCTCAGGCACCGGGCATTTGATAAAAAATAACTATCAAAAGGCAGTAAACGCACTGGAAACCGGAAAAAAGTACTCAACCGATCCGAACCTTTTAACTATATTTTTTGGGCAGCTAGGTGATGCTTATAATGGATTAAAAATGGATGCTAAATCTTACAAGGCATACGATAAGGCGCTGGAATACCAAGCCGAAAACGACCATGTGCTAAACAACTACAGCTACTTTTTATCATTGGCAAAGTCGGATCTCGATAAAGCGCTGGAAATGTCCACACGTTTGGTGAAAAGCCACCCATATAAGTAGGATTATTGGGGTGGCTTT
>JBCCLV010000092.1:0-16964 GCA_039026695.1 Bacteroidota bacterium | reverse complement strand
GATTACAATAAACTAGAGTCTGGAGCGATAGAATTTGAGTACACAGAGGTAAACCTTAATGGTCTTGCAGATAAAATCATTAAAGCTCACGCTGCTGTAGCCAACGAAAAGAAGGTGAGACTACTATGCGAGTTTGATGAAGACATTCATCCTGTTCTTCTAGCTGATTCTACCCGTATCTACCAGATTTTCAACAATCTGATCAACAATGCTTTAAAATTTACTGCCAAAGGATACGTTAAATTGATAGCCACATTAATTGAAGACTCAGAAAAATCGCAAGACGTACGGTTCGAAGTAATTGACACAGGAATTGGTATCCCTGCTGAAAAACAGACCGTGATTTTTGAGAGATTTACCCAGGCAGGATCTTCTACCACAAGGGAATACGGAGGGACGGGGCTTGGATTGGCAATCATCAAGCGCATTCTCAACATGATCGACTCTGAGATATATGTGGATAGTGAAGTAGGTGAGGGAACACGATTTTGGTTTGAATTGAATTTTGTGAAGGCAGAACTAACAGTAAAGGCAGAAATCACCAAAGAAGATGCAGAATCTAAGATGGTAGAAGGAAAACGAGTGCTGCTCGTAGAAGATAATCAGATGAATATCATGGTGGCTCAAAAGTTCCTGAAAAAATGGCAGATAGAAACGGAAGTCGCGCATAATGGGGCTGAAGCAGTCACTAAAGCAGAGACCAATACCTACGATCTGATCTTAATGGACCTGCAGATGCCGATCATGGACGGTTACGAAGCAACACGATCAATCCGAAAGTTTGACGAAAATATTCCCATCATTGCACTTACTGCTTCAGCATTACTTAAAGTAAGACAGGAAGTGATTGCTGCAGGAATGAATGATTACGTTACCAAACCATTTGACCCAGGAGAACTCAAAAGGAAGATCGCTCACTACATTACCGCAGAGGACGAGCTGAGAGCTCCTTAACGCAATCTATGAAGTAGCGCACCTTGTCCGGATCGGTATCAGGGTATACGCCATGTCCTAGGTTGGCAATGTGTGGGTGTCCCGCAAATCGTTTCAGCATCTGTTTCACTTCTTGCCTGATCATTTCACTTGAGCCATAAAGTGCACAAGGGTCAAGATTACCTTGCAATGTCTTATTTGGAAGTCGCTCTCTCGCTTCTTCAGGACTCATATTCCAATCCAGTCCCACTGTATTGCATTTGAGATTATTGATTTCTGGTAAAGCCCACCATGCACCTTTTGCGAAGACTGTGATGGGTACATCCTCCAGCGCATCACAGATAAGTGAAATATATGGTAAGCTGAAACTGCGGTAATGATCTGGAGCAAGGATACCGGCCCATGAATCAAAAATTTGAACCATATCTGCACCTGTTTCAACCTGCTTTTTCAAATATCCTATTGTCGCCTCTGTGATCATGCTCAAAAGACGGTGCGCCAACGCTGGCTCGTTATAAAGCAGGCCTCTTGCCTTTGAAAAAGTCTTGCTTCCACTGCCTTCCACCATATAGCAGAATATGGTCCATGGCGCTCCTGCAAAACCTATCAATGGGACGCGCTCAGCCAGAGCATCCTTAACTATCTCTATGGCTTTATAAACATAATTCAGCTCTTCTGGATCTGGCACATGCAATTGATCCAGATCCTTTTCGTCTGAGATGGTTTGCTTGAAAAATGGGCCTTTTTTTTCTATCAATTCGTAGGGTAAGCCCATTGCTTCCGGTATCACCAAAATATCCGAAAATATAATTGCAGCGTCTACACCAAGCAGGTCTACTGGCTGGATTGTGACCTCTGCCGCAAGTTCTGGTGTTTCAACCAACTCCTTAAAACCAGAAACACTACTTCTGACGGCTCGGTATTCTGATAGTATTCTTCCAGCCTGCCGCATCAGCCACACAGGTGTACGCTCGGTTACCTCACCGTGGGCTGCCCGAAGTACTAAGTCGTTTTTTATTGACATCTAGGCAAAGGTAAAAAGGTGCGATACAAGGATGTCATGAAGCTACAGGATTAGTGTTTTTACCTAAGCTCTTGAACTTTTTTTAGGAAATTAACGATGTGATGTCTCGGACAATTGAAGTTAAATTTACTGGTATGGCATTGACATTCAATAGCTTTGACTCTTGGAAAGCAGCTTGTGACAACAAAAATATCAAGCTCTACCAGGCAGTCATCGATTTTGAAATCTCACAGCGAGATATCAATGAAGATCAAATTTGGAGTGGATTGGAAGAAGCCTATCAGGTAATGAAAGAGGCGGTACACTCAGGTCTACATGAGGACATGAAATCGGTCTCTGGAATGATCGATAATGGTGCAAAAAAAGTCCTTAATAGTGAAAAGACAGTACTGTCGACTGATTTTAAAAAGCTCATTGCACGAGCGCTGGCTGCAAAAGAGGTGAATTCCTGTATGGGCAGAGTGGTGGCAGCACCTACAGCAGGAGCTAGTGGAATACTGCCAGGAACATTACTTACACTTCAGGAAATACATCAGATCGATGATCGGAAGATACACGAAGCACTCCTGATTGGTGCCGGTGTAGCGCTTATTTTAGAAAAGCGAGCCTCTATCGCTGGTGCAGTAGGTGGTTGTCAAGCTGAAACCGGAGCTGCGGCCGCCATGGCGGCCGCAGGTATCACTTACTGTCTAGGTGGATCTGTAGATCAGATATTCAATGCCGTTGCAATCACCATCCAGTGCATGCTGGGGTTAGTTTGCGATCCGGTAGCCGGACTGGTGGAAATCCCCTGTGTAGTAAGAAATGCCAGCGCCGCTGCGATTGCCAACTCATCTGCTCAGATTGCATTATCTAATGTAAGCGCCGTGATACCAGTAGATGAGTGTGTAACAGCCCTGGGTGAAGTGGGCCAAAGTATGGAATCAAAATATAAAGAAACGGCAGAGGGTGGACTAGCTGCCACACCAACCGGAAGAGCAATTTCAAAAAGAGTCTTGATTGAACAGATCGAGATGATGGATGATGAAGTTTAGCTCAACTTTTCTTCTCTACGATCAAATAAAGTCTTCCACCAGCCAGTAAGCATATTTCATCAAAAGGGTAATCACCGTACTCCAGCCCACTGCACTGATCCACATCCATTTCAGCAATTTTTTTTTATCAGATGCAAGAATATTCGCTAGTAACCCCCCTCCCGGTGGTGTCAATATCAATGGTGTGAGCAAGCAAACGCCTTCAAGGCCAAATTTTCTCCAAATCTTAACAAAACGCCGGTTGCGCCGAGTGAAAGTCTTCGGATTCTTACGAAAACTTAAGGCAAGGCTTCTTATTCGATCTCCGAAGTAGGTGAAGAGGTAAATAGTAGCCATCATTCCGATGGTAGTAAGGATAATTACTGGAACTACAGAAAGATTGTTTGCTACGCCAAAAGCAGGACCAAAGACAAATTTTAGGGAGCTAAGAAGGAATACAGTAAAATATTTTAAGACTATTTCCATGTGTTTAATTGGAGGACAGATAATGCCATCAATCTCTTACTGAACATGCGCTGGCAGAGAATCACTCGTGGCAAGTTAATATGCGATTATCTTTGCGTTCTTTTTAGAAAATTCTGACAATGCTCAACGTTATTTTATTCGGCCCTCCTGGCGCAGGTAAGGGAACACAAAGCGAAATTTTAATTGAAAAGTTCAATTTATGTCACATCTCCACGGGAGATATTTTTAGGTGGCATATGAAAAACGATAGCGAGTTGGGTAAGAAAGTCAAGAAGATCATTAATAGCGGAGAGTTGGTATCAGATGATATCACCATTGCGATGCTTAAAGAGGAAGTCGATAAAAACCCAGACGCAAGCGGTTTCCTTTTTGATGGCTTTCCAAGGACCGTGGACCAGGCAATCGCGCTAGATAAGTTGATGATTTCACTGGAAACCGCGATCCACGCTGTAGTGGAATTGAAGGTTTCTGAAGATGAGGTTCGGCGCAGGATTGCCAAGAGAAAGGAGCTGGAAAACAGAGCAGATGATGCTGAAGACAAACTAGAAAAGCGCATCAGTGAATATTTCAACAAGACTGTTCATGTGCTTCCATTTTACGAGAAGCAAGAAAGACTCACTTCCATTAACGGTATTGGTGATATTGAAGCCATTGCCGAGAAGATTGAATCAACTTTAAAAAGTCTTTAAGGTCCCACCCTAGTGGAGTCTAATTTTATTGATTATGTGAAGTTTTACGCCCGCTCTGGTGATGGGGGTGCTGGTTCTGTGCATTTCAGAAGGGAAAAGTTTGTACCTAAAGGAGGTCCGGATGGCGGAGACGGTGGAGTAGGCGGTAGTATTTTGCTGAAGGGAAATAGCCAATTATGGACTTTGATTCATCTCAAATACAAAAAACACATCACCGCCGAGCATGGAGGAGCAGGCGAGGGAGCTAGAAAAGCAGGAAAAAACGGTGCAAATATCATTTTGGAAGTGCCTGTTGGTACGGTTTCCAAAAACGCAGATACCGGAGAAAAGCTGGTAGAGATTTTAGAAGATGGAGAGGAACGGGTACTTCTGGCAGGTGGAAAAGGTGGACTCGGCAATGTCCATTTTAAATCCGCAACGAATCAGGCTCCTAGACATGCTCAACCAGGAATAGAAGGAATAGAGTCTTCAATTATACTTGAGCTTAAAATTCTCGCGGATGTGGGGTTAGTAGGGTTTCCAAATGCTGGAAAGTCTACTTTATTATCGGTTATCTCGGCGGCAAAACCTGAAATTGCAGATTATCCCTTTACTACGTTAGTGCCTAATCTAGGAGTCGTTCCATATCGAGATTTCAAATCATTTGTAATGGCTGATATTCCCGGCATTATTGAAGGCGCTGCTGAGGGCAAAGGGCTGGGTACCCGATTTTTAAGACATATTGAGCGTAACGCCGTTCTGCTTTTCGTTATACCTTCCGATACACAAGATATATGTGAAGACTATCAGATCCTGTTGGGCGAGCTTCAAAAGCACAATCCAGAGCTTTTAGACAAAAAACGAATACTTGCCATTTCTAAATCGGATATGCTGGACGAGGAGCTTATGGAAGAAATGGCAACCCAACTACCAGAGGATATAGAATCAGTTTTTATCTCGAGCATGACCAATTACGGTTTACAGCATTTAAAAGACAAGCTTTGGAATCAGCTTCAAGGGAACTGACACTTTGACACTAAGGAGGAGATTCTACCTACTTGGCAAAAAAATTGACATTCGAGACGCGAATTGTAAAGCGCATGAGTAAAAAAGACATCCAAAAAGAAGAAGAAATTAAAGCAGAAACCAAAACAGAGGAGATGGATTCTGATCAGCAAGTTGAAGAACAACCACCAGAGACTGAAAACGAAACGAAAGAGGAAGAAGACACAGTAATCGAGGATTCCCTTGAGATTCAAGTAGCAGAGGCGAAAGACAAGTACCTCAGGATCTATTCAGAGTTTGAAAACTTTAGAAGAAGAACTTCAAAAGAAAAACTTGATTTGATCTCAACTGCCAATAAATCGCTGATGTCAGAACTGGTGCCGGTGCTAGATGACTTTGAACGTGCCATGAATGCCGCTTCAGAGAGCGCTGATATAAAAGCGCTAACGGAGGGAGTGAGTCTGGTGCAGAATAAGCTTGTCAAAGTTTTGGACCAAAAGGGACTGAAGAAGATGGAGGTAGCAAAAGGTGACGACTTTGATGATGAAAAGCACGAGGCAATCACCCAAATACCTGCCGAAAAAGATCTTGAAGGAAAAATCGTGGATGTGGTAGAGGCAGGATACACCCTGGGAGACAGTGTAGTGCGATTTGCAAAAGTGGTAGTGGGAGCAAAGCAATAACATGGCAAAAAGAGACTATTACGAGGTACTGGGCGTCGGTAAATCTGCGAGCAAAGAAGAGCTCAAGAAAGCTTATCGAAAAATTGCCATTAAATACCATCCAGACAAAAACCCGGACGATAAGGAAGCGGAAGAAAAGTTCAAAGAAGCTGCGGAAGCTTACGACGTTTTAAGCAATGATGAAAAACGCCAACGTTATGACCGCTTTGGACATCAGGGTGTAGGTAGTGCAGCTGGAGGCGGATTCAGCGGCGGAGGGATGAACATGGACGACATCTTCTCTCAGTTTGGAGACATATTCGGAGGTGGCAATCCATTTGAAAGCTTTTTTGGTGGCGGTGGCGGAAGAGGCCGATCTCGAAAGGGTACCAACCTGAGGATAAAACTGAAGCTTAACCTGCAAGAGGTTGCAAATGGGGTAGAAAAGAAAATCAAGGTCAATCGTCTTATCGTAGATCCCGAAACCAAGTTCACCAGTTGTGGCAGTTGTAGCGGTACCGGGCAAGTACGAAAAGTGATGAATACGATGCTGGGGCAGATGATGAGCACTTCCACCTGCCCTACTTGCGGAGGTAGCGGACAGACAGTGGAAAGCAGAGGAGCGGGAGTAGATAGCTCTGGTCTTAGGCGACAGGAAGAAGTCATCTCCATTAAAATACCCGCAGGAGTAACGGATGGTATGCAACTTTCCATGTCTGGAAAAGGGAACGAAGTTGCCGGAGGAATAGCAGGAGATCTTCTGATTCTAATTGAAGAGGAAGAAGATGACACCTTAAAAAGAGACGGTAATAATGTCGTCTATGATCTGTACGTTTCTTTTGTTGACGCAGCACTTGGCACATCTATTGAAGTCCCAACCATAGATGGAAAAGTAAAAATCAAGATAGATGCTGGTACTCAAAGCGGGAAAATTCTCCGTCTTCGAGGAAAAGGCATTAGATCAATAGAAGGCTATGGTCAGGGAGACCAGTTGGTACATGTGAATGTTTGGACACCAAAGAAGCTTTCATCAGAAGAAAAAGCAACCCTAGAAGGTTTTAGGAACGCACCCAATTTCGAACCTGCACCAAGTAAATCAGATAAGTCCTTTTTCGAGCGGATGAAGGAGTTTTTCTAATAGCTCAATATTCACCAAGTCCGTATTATTTCTGCATGATTTATTATTGAGAGTGTAACCTCACCTTTACATTTTCGTTAGTGATGCCATGCTGAAGTTGGCAACGCTGACGGGATTGTTCCTGTGCTCGAGTTTGGGTTTGACAGGGCAAGTCGAGAAATTTTATACCATTAAGGAGGCTAGTAATTTTGACACGGTAGAATTCCATTTGAAAGCTACCGCAACGAATTGTTTGATCAAAAAATCCAAGGCCGACCTCCACCCATTAACCATCTATGGTAATCCAAACCTAGAAAAGATCAATCCGTCTTTCGGCAGCAAGATTGACCGACTGACCTGCTACGCAAGCCTAAAGCTTGATGAATATAACTCCACTGGTTTCGGTGATAGCTTCTCTATGGCTGTCACAGGTAGCGACGAAGAGAATGATTTCTGGGAAGTCGACTTAAACAACAAAATATACAAGCTGAACCTAATCTACGGGTTTGGAAATGCAAATATCGACCTGACTGGCACAGCAGTACATCGGCTAAAAATTAAATCTGGAAGTGCTGATATCAATGTAGGCTATGACCGAAACAGCCCTAACCCTATCAAGATGGATACTTTTTTTGTGAAAGCAGATTTTGGTTCTATCACAGCGAGACATATGGAATTGACCCATGCGAAAAATGTGATTACCAAAGTTGGTTTCGGAAATGTGCTATTGGATTTTGAAAAAGGTACAGTGGATCAGTGTCGAGTAAGCGCCTCTGTTGGGGCAGGTAATCTGGAAATCGTGCTCCCAAAGTATTCCACTCCGGTGATCATACGCATCAAAGGATCTCCACTCTGCGCGGTGAAGCTTGTCGATGGTTACGAGGAGGTGGAAAGCAATGTTTTTGTAAATATGGCTTACGTTGCAGATGCTACCGACCTACTTTCTTTTGATGTAGATGTTGCATTAGGAATGGTGAGGTTCAGGCATGCCGATTAGTCGGAAGTTTCCTCAATAGGCTTTCTGCGGAATTTCAAAGTCTACGATCTCACAATCTTCGGATTTCGATGTACCTTTCCTTCCTATTCTTTTTCATAGAATGCTTTAGTGGCGAGGCACAAATACTAGCTGTTATACAAAATCAAATACTATTTCGTTTTTAAAATAGAGCCATTACTGCTTCCAAAGGGAAGGCTTTGCACAGAAAATTAAGTCAATTTGACTGTTTGCTTTCGCGCTACCAGATAGATAAAAGCCACGAAGGCCAATGTTCCACAACCTGAAAAGATCAAAGAGACATTCTCTGGATTGCCAGCGTAAATCTGACCTGAAAGGAAAGCACCCATTCCAATACCTATCTCCAGGGCCATAAAAAGTGTGGAGAATCCCCTACCTCTGTACTGATCTGGCGCAAGATCTGCAGCCCAGGCAAACAATGATGGAGATGAAAGACCATAGCCCCCTCCCAGGATCAAAGCTCCAATAAAAAAATGTCTCGGCGTAAGAGAAAAACCTGTGTAAACACAACCTGTAGATACGATCAGCATAGCAGCCATGAGTACCACTCTCCGACCAAACCTGTCCGAAAGCCTTCCTCCCACGATGCGCGAGACCAACGAACTCAATGTGAAGTAAAACATGTAAAGTCCCTTATTTTCAATCCCAAGGTATAGACTGTAATCGGGAATGAGCGTCAAGGCTGTACCAAAGGAAAAGGTAACCAGCACCATCACTACTGAGGGAACCAGCACAGTAGGTTCGTATACGTCCTCTTTTTTGATTTTAAGAAGACTCCAACTAAACTTCTGCCGATCAGAAAGCGTCTCCTTCATTCCTAATAGGGTAAGAACCGAAAGTATCGCTACTCCTGCACTGGCGTAAAAGAGAAACTCTGTACTGTAGCGAATTGCAATCTCACCACCAAAATAGTTCCCCAATCCCATTCCCACCATACCAAAAAAGCTGAGTACACCCATCCCCTCGCCTCTTCTGGAAGCTGGGACAATATCAGCAACGTACGCAGCAGTTCCCGTTGGCTTAAAGCCGGTGGAAAATCCGTGTAGAAAACGAATGAACAAAAACGCGTAGATATTCAGAAAAAATGGGTAGAAAAAAGAAACAACAGCAGTAACCAGACATCCTAGAACCATCACAGGTATTCTGCCCCATGTATCGGTGAGCTTACCCGAAAACGGTCTTGAAATAAGTGCCGTCAGCGTAAAAAAAGTGATGTGCAACCCGATGAAATCCTCCCCACCAAAACTCCTCATAAAGTCTGGTAGCTCAGGCAAGACCATATTAAACGAGGCAAAAAAAAGAAAAGAACTTAGTGAAAGTAACCAGAAATTCAGCGAGTATCTCTTCATGATAGCGCAAGCATGAGGGCCCGCATTTTATGCTTCATCAGTATGAAGAAGATAGGCTTTTATGTATTCATCTAGATCTCCGTCAAGTACATTTTGCACGTCCGTACGTTCGTAGCCTGTTCGAGCATCTTTGATCAATTTATAAGGATGCAGTACGTAATTCCTGATCTGAGAGCCGAAATCAATGGCTTTTTTTCCAGCTTCCACCTTATCCCTTTCCTTGTTTCGCTTTTCAATCTCCATTTGATAGAGCTGCGATTTTAACATTTGCATTGCGCGCTCTCTGTTGGCTAATTGGGAGCGCTCGACTTGACATACCACTACAATTCCTGTGGGTTTATGTGTCAATTGAACTTTGGTCTCAACCTTATTTACATTCTGTCCGCCTGCACCTCCCGAGCGTGAAGTCTGCAATTCAATGTCATTTGGGTGTATGTCTATCTCAATAGAGTCATCAACTACTGGATACACGTATACCGAGGCAAAGGAGGTGTGTCTTCGGCCTCCACTATCAAAAGGGGATATTCTCACTAAACGGTGTACTCCATTCTCTGATTTTAAGTAGCCGTAGGCCATTGGCCCATCAAACTCTAATGTCACGGACTTAACCCCTGCAACGTCTCCTGCCTGGTAGTCAACCTCTTTCACTTTATAGCCATTGGACTCACCGTACATGATGTACATACGCATCAAAATACCAGCCCAATCGTTGCTTTCAGTTCCACCAGCGCCAGGGGTGATCTGCAACATACAGGAGAGCTGATCTTCCTCTTCACTGAGCATTTTTTTTAGCTCCAGTGCTTCCAGCTTTTTTAGCGCATCAGCGTAAGACTCAGCTACCTCCTCATCAGAGGCTTCACTCTCTTGATTGAATTCAAAAAGCGTTTCTACGTCTCCTAAAGCAGTCTCTACAGCTTCGTAACTTTGCGTCCAGGTCTTCAATCCCTGGATCTTCTTCATGGTTTTCTCCGCTTCGTCTGGATTGCTCCAAAAATCAGGCTGAGCGGTTACTAGTTCTAATTCTTCAAGGTCTTTTTTTCGGGTAGAGTAGTCAAAGGTACCTCCCCAAGGCATTAACACGAGCCTTCAAATCTTTCAGTTCTTCTGATGTCATTAGTAAAAAATATTTTTAGTAGTGAAATTAAACGGAACCCAAAAACAGTTCGGGAACCTAACTCATAAAGGCGAATTTACGGGATGCTTTTTACGGCATCTTCATTTGTCTGAAAGTACTTTTCCTTTTTGAATGAAGTACGATACACTTCCAATCTAATAGCACTTAAATCTTATCGACTTTTCGAATCCAGCCATAGTCGTCTTCAATCTCACCGTGCTTTATTTGGGTGATAGTCTTCAAAAGGCGGTTGGATATCGGTCTTGAGTCAATCGGTGGTAACTCATAGTCAATGCCTTCATGACCAATAGATCGAATGTGCGAAACCGTAGCTGCTGTACCAATACCAAATGCTTCGGAAAGTCTTTTGGTCTCAATTGCTTCCACAAGCTCTGCCACCCTAATTGGACGTTCCTCCACATTTAGGCCCCAATCACGTGCCAGAATCAAGGCGCTTTCTCGCGTAATTCCGGGAAGGATTGAGTCACTAGTAGGCGGAGTAATCAACACATCATCAATGACCAACATCAGGTTCATGGTTCCCGATTCTTCGATGAACTCATGGCTTTTCCCATCTGTCCATATCAACTGATGGTAACCCTCCTCGTTGGCCTTTCTTGCAGGGTATAATGAAGCGGCATAATTACCAGCTGTCTTTGCTGCACCTACTCCTCCTGTAGCTGCTCTGGTGAAATTCTTTTCGATTTTTACCCTGACAGGCTCCGAATAGTAACCTCCAACAGGCCCAGTAATCACGATAAATTTATAATTCTCAGACGGACGTACACCTATAAATGGATCGGATGCAAATTGAAATGGCCGGATATAAAGCGAAGTACCATCGCCATCTGGAACCCACTCTCGATCAACATCCACAAGTCTGGAAATAGCCTCTACAAAAAGTGACTCAGGTACTGGTGGCATACACATGCGCTCAGCGCTTCTTATCATGCGTCTTGCATTAGCATCTGCACGAAAAAGAAGGATCTCGCCAGCCTTATTTTTATGCGCCTTCAGACCTTCAAAAATACTCTGACCATAATGCAAGGTTGCATTGGCTGGACTGATCGTAAAGTCTGCGTAGGGAACTATTCTTAGGTCTCTCCAATCGCCATCCTCATAGTCAGCGATGAACATATGATCTGAAAATGTTTTTCCGAAGGCCAGTTTTGAAAAATCTACCTCGGAGCGTTTTGAAGATAAACTCCTCTCTATCCGTATCGCTTCTGTCTCAATCATAAAAATCAAATTTAGCGCAGCACCTAATCCTTGTTTGGTAACCAGGCTACCTCCTGGACACCCAGCCGAACCCCGGCTACCCTTGCAAAGATGAAAAAATAATCAGACAAACGATTCAGAAATCGTATGAGTACAGGGTCAATTTCCTCCTCGGTCAAAAGCGTAACAACTGATCGCTCAGTTCTTCTACAGACGGCACGACAGACATGTGCAAGTGAGACTATTTGATGACCAGTAGGCAAGATAAAATTTCTCAATGGCGGCACTTTCGTATCGTGGACATCAATCCACTGCTCTACTTGAGTTACCTCAGCATCGGTGATTTCGGGTAGATTAAATCCTGAAGCACCTGCTTCAGTGGCAAGTATGCTTCCTAAAGTAAAAAGGTTTTTCTGAATCCAATAAAGCTCCATTTTTAGGTCATCCATAAGCTCCCCTTGGTCACTCAATAGACCTATAAATGTGTTAAGCTCATCTACATTTCCATAAGCATCAATTCTTAAGCTGGATTTTAGAACCTTCTTCCCACCTAAAAGGGATGTTTTCCCTTGATCTCCGGTTTTCGTGTATAGCTTCATTCGCTAGGCCAGCTGCTCATTTACAGTCACTGATTCATTTGCTTGATCACTTTCGATCAGTCCATCCCTCAATCTGATAATTCGGTTGGAATATGCAGCAATGTCTTCCTCGTGTGTAACCATAATGATGGTATTGCCTTGGTCATGGAGTTCCTTAAAAAGATCCATGATGCTATAGGATGTTTTGGAATCAAGATTCCCGGTAGGTTCATCAGCAATTATGATACTAGGATCGTTTACCAGCGCTCTGGCTATAGCTACCCTCTGTCTTTGCCCTCCTGAAAGCTCGTTTGGTTTGTGGTAAGCTCGTTCTTCCAAACCAACTCCTGCAAGTGCTTTTAGTGCCTTCTCTTCTCGTTCAGCACCAGAGTAACCGGCATATATAAGTGGCAATGCTACATTCTCGAGAGCGGAGGCACGTGGCAATAGATTAAAAGTCTGGAACACAAATCCAATTTCCTTATTGCGGATCTCAGCCAATTCATTTTCCGTAAGGTCGCTGACATCCTGATTGTTTAGTACATAAGTACCATTGGTTGGGGTATCCAAACACCCGATAATATTCATCAATGTAGACTTACCAGATCCCGAAGGTCCCATAAATGCCACATATTCTCCTTTTTCGATGTTAATAGATACAGATTTCAAGGCCATGATGACCTCACTACCCATTACGTATTTTTTTGCAATTTCATCTGTTGAAATTATACTCATATCTTGCTGTTTTTCGGTGAGCTAATGTAAGAATTTTGATTGGAGGATTCTAACCCTTTCCGTACACGTTTTTTGGATACTTTTGGTTAGAAAGAATTAAGCATGTCCGTAATACTTCTGATATCATTACTCCAGCTACCCAGTGGATGGGGGCTCCTCTCAACAGTGGAGATAGGGAAAGGCTATGATGAGTTTATGGGTGGCGAGATTGATGTTCCAAACTTTTCGGCGGAGCTTATCATGCAGGAAGGTAGCCAAATCACTCTTGAAGGTTTTGTAATACCGCTTGAGCAAAATGCAGAGCAGGAGTATTTTATTCTCTCAAGGTTCCCTTTTCAGTCCTGCTTCTTTTGTGGAGGTGCTGGGCCTGAAACTGTGGTAGAGGTCTATTCTCAGCAAAAATTTCGAATGACTGATGAACGGGTAAGGGTAAAAGGCACCCTACGATTAAACAAGGACAACCCGTTACATCTTTTTTACATTTTAGAAGATTGTGAAGTAGAAAAGTTGGATTGACTTAGTAAAGCATATGGACAAGCAAAGATTCTTTGAAGATGTCTATGAAGTAGTAAGGTTAATTCCAAAAGGTCGTGTCACTTCATACGGGGCTATAGCAAACTACCTTGGAGTAAAGAGGTCAGCAAGAGTAGTAGGATGGGCTATGAACAGCGCCGTTTCTATAGAGGATATACCGGCACACAGAGTAGTAAATCGAATAGGACTACTTACAGGAAAGCATCATTTCCCGACCCCTACGTTCATGCAGGAAATGCTGGAAAAAGAGGGCATTCAGGTAAAGGAGGATCAGATCGTTACCTTTAAAACTGCTTTTTGGGACCCCACTGAAGAACTAGGTCTTGGCTGTTCTGATGAAAAATAGTCCCAAGAACATTAGTCCTCCGTTCAGGATCAGTATTTCAAATCCAAAATTGTAGCCATTTAGAAGTTCCTCAGAGTAGCGATCCACCACAAAACAGATGAGCGGCGAAAGCACCGCGACCATTGGTACAAATCGATCAGATACTTCCCACTTTGTAAAGATGCCAAAGGCAAAAAGCCCTAAAAGTGGTCCATAAGTATAGCCAGCAGCGGTGAAAATCGCATTAATCACACTTTGATCGTTAATCGCCTGAAAAATCAAGATGACAAGAAAAAGTAACGAAGAAAAGGCAAGGTGCACCTTAATTCGCAGTGATCGATTTCGAAAAAAGTTGTTAGGCTTAAATCCCAGAAAGTCAATACAGAAGGACGTGGTAAGTGCTGTAAGTGCTGAGTCCGCGCTGGAGTACGCAGCGGCTGTGATACCCAGTAGAAATGTGACTGTTCCAAATATTGAAAAGTGATTTACAGCTAAAAACGGAAATAGACTATCCGAACGTTCGGGGATAGAGATATCAGCTATTTCCGCATACTGGTAAAGCAGCACACCCAGAGAGAGAAATAGAAAATTCACAATGACCAGGACTATACAAAACCAGAAAATGTTTTTCTGCGCCTCGCCCAATGTTCTGCAAGTCAAATTTTTTTGCATCATGTCCTGATCTAGTCCCGTCATCACAATCGCGATAAAAGCCCCGCTAAAGAATTGCTTAAAAAAGTTTCTCCCACTTTTCCAATCCCAGTTAAAAATATCGGATCGCGGATCTGACAAAATGCTACTTGAAAGCTCATCCCATCCCCAAGACAATTCCTCTTTGATAAAGAGAATACTTACAATCACTGCGATCAACATAAAAGCAGTTTGCAGCGTATCTGTCCAGATGATCGTTTTTATACCTCCTCTAAAAGTATAGAGCCAAATCAACGCCACCGTAGTGAGTACAGAAATCCAAAAAGGGAGGCCGAGTGCATCAAAAAAAGCAATTTGCAAAACACTTGCTACCAGAAAAAGCCTGAAGCTTGCACCAATTACCCTGCTCAAAAGGAAGTAAAAAGCACCTGTCTTGTAAGACCAAAAGCCAAATCGCTGCTCAAGGTAAGTGTAGATGGAAATAAGGTTGAGTCGATAGTAGAGAGGAAGCAACACCTTAGCGATGACCCAATAGCCAAGTAAATAGCCAAGTACCACTTGATAATAATAGAAGTTTGAGTTCGCTACTTCACCGGGTACACTGATAAATGTGACGCCCGACAAGGAGGCACCAATCATCCCAAAGGCGACCAGATACCATTTTGAAGCGCGATCTGCTGTGTAGAAATCTGTGTCGGCGCTATTTCTAGTGGTCGCAAATGAGATCGCTATCAAGAGAACGAAATATCCGAGAACGACCAGGCCCATGATAAATAGCGCACTCATTTTATTGACTTGATTTTTACAAAATAGGATAAGGAACTGGCGCAAAATAACTCCAGTTTTATGAGGGTTTAAAATCCTCTATAGATGCAGATACGAACTGAAGGTTCTTTGCATTCAATGATTAATTTTGCGGAAAGTGAAATCATGGAAGTTGGCATAGAGATCAGGGAAGAGATAGCGGTATCAGGTGATATTGGCGAGGATTCGGCGAGGGATCTTATGGTCTATAATGATGACTTTAACACGTTTGACCATGTAATCAATACGCTGATTAAGGTTTGTAAGCATGAAGTGCAACAAGCTGAGCAGTGTACCTATCTTATTCACTACAAGGGAAAGTGCTCCGTAAAAAAAGGAGACTATGAAGAGCTAAAGCCGATGCGAGAAGGAATTTCCTCGGCGGGCATCAAAGCGGCCATCGTCTAGATGGAATACCTTTCACCTTTGGTAGCTCGTGCAGTAGATGAAATTTCCAAGCTGCCTGGCATTGGTAAAAAGACCGCACTTCGTTTGGCGCTGCACCTCTTGAAACAACCGACAAGCTATACAAAAGAGCTATCAAACTCCCTCGAGGAACTGCGAGAGCAAATCAAATACTGTAAGACTTGCCATGTAATTGCGGAGACTGAGGAGTGCAATTGCTACAGTGCATACAATGACTTTTCTACAATCTGCGTAGCGGAAGAAACTCCGGATGTATTGGCGATCAAAAACACAGGGCAGTATAATGGTCTTTTTCATGTTTTAGGTGGGCGTATCTCCCCGGTAGATGGGATTGGACCTGAGGACTTGAATATTGATTCGCTAGTCTCCAGGGTCAAAAGCAGCAGTCAAATTGAAGAAATCATCTTGGCGCTAAGCGCAACCATAGAAGGAGATACTACTGCCTTCTACATCACCAAATTACTGACGGATCATCCTGTAAAAGTGACTACTATCGCACGAGGGATACCTGTGGGTAGCGAACTGGAGTTTGCAGACGAGGTTTCCCTGGGAAGGAGCATTACCACACGTACGCTTTTTGATCAAGGGATATAGGATTTTTTAAGTGTTGAGAAGGTTGTGAGATCGTAAGAATCTTTATGGCAACTATCAATAACCATCTGCCACCTATAACCTCAATGAGGAAGCCCTTTGAAATGTATACGTCCTGACCAAGATTATCTAGAGAGGAAACCTTTTTTCATGTTGAACAATATTATCAACCGTCCAGAACCCAGTTTATGATTCCTCCACTTTGACTCAATCTATCTATCTAAGAAGTATTAAAACCACCAGAACCGAAACCATATAAGTGATCCACATCCATTTGTTCAGATAGGAAAGGATCAACAGCCTTTTTAAACAAGACTTCTCCTCCCTACTTTTAGACTTAATCAAAAGACTTTTGATCTCAGAAGACTTTGCTTCAAAAAATGTAATTCCTTTTCCCTCAAAATAGATGTTAAAGCGTTTTTTTGCTTGATGTAGTAAAACTTTATACCAATGGGTTACGGTCATATTGATGTTAAAAAAAAGTATGGCAAAAAACACTTCGCTATTGTTCAATTTCATTGGAACTCCCAGGAGGCTTTTATTTTCTGAAAACACTTTGATTCCTATTTCAGGAGAGCGATCTGAAATCCTTGACTGACTCTTAACCACCGCACTCAATTAGTTTTTTATAATTTCCGCACTTTTTAACTCGTTGTGCAATTTCATTAATCCCGATAACAAAAAAGCCAGGTAAAGAAAAACGACAATACCCCGTC
>JBCCLV010000091.1:0-17107 GCA_039026695.1 Bacteroidota bacterium | reverse complement strand
GGTACTATCAACTGTTATTGAGTTTGTAGACATTGCCGGCTTAGTAAAAGGGGCCAGTAAAGGGGAGGGCTTGGGAAACCAATTTCTGGCAAATATCCGAGAAGTGGATGCCATCGTTCACGTAATCAGATGTTTTAACGATGACAATATTGTGCATGTAGCTGGAAAGGTGGATCCGATTGAAGATAAAGAGGTCATTGATACAGAACTTCAGTTGAAAGACCTTGAGTCGGTAGATAAGCGAATTCAGCGGGTGGAGCGTACGGCAAAATCAGGCGATAAAGAGGCAAAAGCGGAGTATGACGTCTTGCTTGCATTCAAGACTCACCTAGAAAGCGGACAAAATGCGCGCTCCTTGGAGCTTAGTAAAGAACAAAGATTCTGGATCAAGGAGTTGCAACTTTTGACCGATAAACCCATTATTTATGTGGCTAATGTAGAGGAAGAGGCAGTACAAAAAGGCAATGAATGGAGCGAAAAGCTTAAGCAGAACATTGCTCATGAAGCCGCTCAGATGATCATCGTTTCGGCTGGTCTTGAGGCACAAATTGCCGAGTTTGAAGATCCTGAGGAGAAGCAAATGTTTCTTGATGAGTACGGATTGAAGGAGTCCGGACTTAATCAGCTAATCAAAGCTTCTTACACTTTACTGGACCTCATCACCTATTTCACTGCAGGTGAGCAGGAGGTACGTGCCTGGACTATAAAAGATGGCTGGAAAGCACCGCAAGCGGCTGGAGTCATTCATACAGACTTTGAGAAAGGTTTTATCAAAGCGGAAGTCATTAAAATCCCCGATTATCAGCAATACAAAACGGAAGCTGGATGCAGAGAAGCAGGAAAGCTCGCGATCGAAGGCAAAGATTATGTAGTACAAGATGGTGATGTCATGCACTTTCGGTTCAACGTTTAGATCCTATTTACGAAAGCGACTAAGATCAAAAGTCATCGATGGATTTGAACTTCTTGTATCCCAGCAGCTGATCGTTGATGTCTCCAGGTCTACTGTAGTATACCAATATTTCGTAATCATTCTCGGTTTGAAAATGACTTCCTTCAAAATGGTAAGTGGGTAATTCTCCTGTTACCACGTATTGGTAGTCGTAGTAGCCTTGTTTCAAGAAAATATTGGTGTAATACATTTTTTGCTCAGCATCGTATCGCATCTGATTGCGGTCCTGTAGCCGCCAGTTGTTGAACCTTCCTGAAACAAAAACATTTCCACGGATTTTTTCACTTTTTAAGGTAAATCTCACGGTGGCATAGTCGCTATTTAGAAAATTCTCTCCAGGTTCGTTGTTTTCAATGATGTAATTACCGTTGATGTCTTGAAAATTCTGCGTGTAGCTTACTGCTTTTCTTGATACATCCAATCCAAGTTGCGCGAAAATTTCACTTCCTGTATTTTGAATTGTAGCAACATTTCGGCCTTCAATGTCTAGCGTACGCAGGTCCGTCCATCTGAATTCATTTCCCCCGGTAAAGTTGGTGGAGAGGTCCAGGTTTCGGTATTCCATAATTCCCTCATTGGCTCTGATCGAGGTAGGAGCAATATCTCCTTTTGCCGTATTCCAGTTGTGGTTTTGCAAAATGTAAGTGGTGATATTTTCAGTGGGAATATTCACAAGAAGATCCTTGTAGTCTATGCTAAATTCTATTTGCTGGTTTTCTTCACGCTTACTGATGGTGGTACTTACCCTGACAAGTTGCTCGATTGAGATTATATTTTCGCAAACCAGAAATCTGCGAGTAAATAGTACATCTGATGGATTTCCGCGGCGAAAGACTGCCAAGACATAGTTTCCACTGATTGTAGGGGTAGGCAATGCTAATCGGTAGTTTACATAGGGCTGAACTGTATTAAGCGAATAGTCAAAGTCGATCACACGATAATTGTTGATTTCACTCAAGAACTCCTGGTCTCTGAGCCTGGACCTCTTCCAATTTTTATTGCAGTGGTAGATCATTGCGCTCAGATTTTCAAAACGATCACTTAACAGGTCGAAGTTGAGAAGCAGCGTCTCATTACCTGTTCGCTTAATCACTGGATTACTTAACGCATCAGTCTGTTCATCCTCGCTTTTAAGCATTTGGACGTTCCCAACCAGTACCTCGTATTCATGGTCAGAAAAAAAAAGTTGCTTTTTTACTCCGCTTTTTTGGGGTATTACCGGCTCACATTGTACTAAGAGTAGTAGAACAAAATATTTCGCAAGGTTCTTCATACCTTTGATTTATCAATGTGAAAAATACACCATTGCAACTTTACTTATTTGCGTCGGGTCTATATTGATGTCATTTAGCGAGGAAAAATTGATAAAAGGTTGCCAAAAAGGCGAACGAAAGTACCAGCAGGCGCTGTACGATAAATTCGCTGACGGCATGTATCTGGTCGCACTGAGGTATTCCAAAATGCAGCAGGAAGCAGAGGATATTTTGCAGGAATCCTTTATCAAAGTGTTTAAAAACATTCAAAATTTTAGAAAAGATTCCTCTTTGGCGTATTGGATTAAGCGAATAGTTGTGAATACAGCCTTAAATCATCAGCGAAGTAAATTGTATCTCTATCCCATGGTGGATGTAAATGATCTCAATGACTGGAGCGACCAAGAAGATGTAATTGCCGATCTTGGTTACCAGGAATTACTTGTGTTGATTCAGGAACTCCCAGCAGGATGCCAGGCTATCTTTAATCTATTTGCGATAGAAGGCTATAAGCATCATGAAATTGCCAAAAAGCTTGAAATAAGTGAAGGCACATCCAAATCCCAATACTCCCGTGCTAAATCGATCTTGGTAGAAAAGATTATGAGTCAAGCACACAGGCGGTATGGGGAAATTTGAGGATCAGATTCGAAGCTCTTTTGAAGGTAAGAAGGTAGCTGCCCCAAGGGGTGCCTGGTCTGCTGTAGAAAATCAACTTAACGCAGAATTTGTAGCCGCTCACCAAAGACAAAATTTTAGTCTCCATTGGTCCGTTGCGGCCAGTCTTTTGTTATTATTTGGCCTTGCAGCGCTCTTTTACAATCCTATTTATGTTGAGGATGTAAAGAGCACAGCCGAAAATAAAATCGGGGAGAATAGCAAAGTCGGCACTTACAACGCTTTACTCCAGGGATCTTACTCTTTTTCCTTGGTTGAAAAACAGACTGCATGGTCAGGATCCAAAAATCTGGCTACTTTTCCTACTTTCATCACAGGAGGTGCGGAATCCTTGGCGGTGGTGCTGCACAATGAGGGTGATCAAGAAGTCCACAACGCTCAAGCGATCTCACAACCTACCTTAAATCTTCCAAGCCGCACTCCAGCACTTAAAGAAGCTTTGGTAACCAACGAAATTTATCCATACCACCAAGGGGGAGGAGCCGCTCGATTTACTTCTCGATCAAAAAATGTGAGCATTGAAAACATGTGGGCTGGCTTGGAAGCAGGGGCTGGAAATTTTGGTTCCTCGGTGACTAGTTCGAATGTTTTTGTAGGGAGTATAGATCAGGAAAATTTGGCCACAGCCCTTGGTAGTGACGGTTTTGTGAATCCCAATACGGAAATTAATTCAGATTTAAGTCGCGGTGTGGCTACCTCTCTAGGTGTGGATTTTGGAGTACGCCTGGGAAATAGGTGGACTTTGGAAACTGGTTTAGCTTACACCAACGTGAGCGCAAGCGGCGATGCGAGTATCAATGTTTTGGATATCTACACCGTAAATGATAGCCAATTCTTAAGTTCTGAAACACCAAACTCGTTGCCCAATGTCGGTAGCACGAGTCGAGAAACCTCCTTTGAGGTTCAAGAAAACTATGATTATGACCTGGACCTAAGAAGTAGCGTAAGGTTTACATCCGTTCCGGTGAAGGCTGGCTATTACCTCTTGGACAGAAAAATGAAGCTTAGACTTAACCTGGGCCTATCGGCAAATTATTTTATGAGCAGTCAGGTGAGTGCTGAAAATGATGTTTTGACGAGTTCCATTGACAATTCCTTTAACACATGGTCTTTTGATGGAATGGGGGGCGTGGAACTAGGCTACTCTCTTTTCAATAATTTCGATCTCACGCTTGAGCCAAACTATCGGCAGTCCATTACCCCATTGACTGATCAAAATATCGTAGAGTCTAGGTTTCTATTGCAAACCGGACTTAGGTATACGCTGCGGTAAGACCGTAAGTAAATTGCTTTTATCAAACAACTTACGATCGGCCAGATCCTTTTCTCTGTAATTAGCCTCCACTCATGTAAAAAATGTAACTCTACATCGGTTTGTTGGTATATCAACATTAACCCAATTATTAGGATTGCCGACCCCTAAGTATACTTTTTTGATTTTTCTTTTTTGTTGCCTTAATCTATCCGCTCAGGATGGAATGGAGCAGCAGAAGAAGTCTTACACCACCTCGTGGCGGACGGGTGAAATTACCATAGATGGTCATCTGGATGAGGCCGCCTGGAGGAGTGTAGAATGGGGTGGAGACTTCATCGGACATCAGCCTGAGTACCTCGCAGCACCTTCCCAGGAAACGAAATTCAAAATACTCTATGATGCCAAGTTTCTTTATATAGGCATCCGCGCTTTTGATTCTGAACCCGAGAAGATCGTAAAGCGTATGTCTCGCCGAGATGGATTTGACGGAGACTGGGTAGAAATTAATATAGATAGCTACAACGATAAGAGAAGTGCATTTTCTTTCACCAGTTCTGTGTCAGGAGTAAAAGGGGATGAGTTTGTATCCAACAATGGGGAGAATTGGGATAGTACCTGGGATCCTATTTGGTACCTCAAAACAAGTATTGATAATGAGGGATGGATCGCCGAATTAAAAATCCCTTTGTCGCAATTGCGGTTTGCAGATCAAGAAGAACACATTTGGGGTATCCAACTCACCAGACGATTTTTCAGAAATGAAGAGCGCTCCACCTGGCAACCTATCGATCCAAATGCTCCGGGCTGGGTCCATTTATTCGGCGAATTGAGGGGTATCAAGGGCATAAAGCCCCAAAAGCAACTTGAGATATTACCATATGTACTCACTTCAGCAGAGCTATATCCCAAAGAACCGGAAAATCCATTTAGGGAAAGCGGTAGAGAGCTTGAAGCAAATGTAGGGGTAGATGCAAAAATTGGACTTACTTCAGACATTACGCTTGATTTGACCATTAACCCCGATTTCGGACAAGTTGAAGCAGATCCTTCGCAAGTAAACCTGGGTGCTTTTGAGCTCTTTTTTCGCGAACAGCGACCATTTTTTCTCGAAGGAAGTAACATCTTGGATTTTGGAACCAGTGGGGGTATTAATAACCTCTTTTACAGCCGGCGCATTGGGAGGAGACCTCAAGGATTTCTTACTGATGATGATATTGCTAATACGCAGATACCCGGACAAACCCGTTTACTGGGTGCCGCCAAGATCACTGGAAAAAATGCAAAAGGATTTTCTTGGGGCCTCTTGGAGTCGATTACCCGCAGAGAGTATGCGGATGTACAGGATACCTTGAGCAACTTTCGAAGGGAGCCTGTAGAGCCGCTTACCAATTACTTGGCGGCTCGTTTTCAGCAAGATCTTGATGGCGGAAAAACCGTCTTTGGTGCAATTGCTACCAATGTAAATCGATTCAATAATCGAGTGAATGGTATGGAGCTCCTGCACGATAATGCACAAAGCGCAGGGGTAGATCTAGATCATAATTTCAGAGATCGGAAGTATGGATTCTCTTTAAAATTTTCAGCGAGTAAGGTCTCTGGCACTCCAGGAGCTATTTACCGTACTCAAACTGAATTTCAGCGTAGTTTCCAGCGCGCTGATAACTCATACAAAGAAGTAGACTCCACCAGAACCTCTTTGGTGGGGACTGCAAGTGCCATCACTTTTGGTAAGCGAAGTGGCAACTGGAGGTGGACGCTAGGATCCAATTATCGGTCTCCAGAGCTTGAGCTTGATGATATTGGATTCTTGCGAAATACTGACAATGTTAACAATTGGATTTGGACGCAATATCGAATCAATAGAATTACCAACTTTTTTAGAGATCAACGCTACCGCCTTTATGCGGAGCAAAATATGGATTTTGGTGGAGTTACTACAAGCTCGACGGTCGATTTCAATATGGGAGTCCAATTCTTGAATTTTTGGAGGTTAAATAGCGGTTTTTCATTCGATGGTAACCGTGTCTCCAATGCAGACCTGAGAGGAGGTCCCAGCATTATATATCCGGGAGGCACTAACTGGTGGTACTGGATCGGTACCAATGACCAAAGAATGTTCAGATTTTCATTCAATAACTGGTACTACTGGGGAGATCAGGATTTTATCAGAAACTGGGGTATTAATTTCAATATTACTGCGCGACCGTTCGACGCGCTGACGATCTCCCTATCGCCTAGTTACTCCCGCAGCAGGAATGACTTACAGTATGTTGAAGACCTCTCTCTTCCAGACGCCTCCAGGTACATTCTGGGCACTGTAGAGCAAAACACCTATAGTGCCTCCCTGCGGATAAACTACAATATTACCCCTGATCTTACGCTTGAGTTTTGGGGACAGCCATTCATTGCTTCAGGCCTTTACAGTGACTACAAGCGTGTAACTGAGTCAAATGCAGAGCAGTACCAAAACCGTTTTACTTCTTTTTCGTCTGAGGAGCTATTTTTCGATCCAGTTGAAAATGAGTTTGTTGTTTCTGAGCATAATAGGGATGATCAATACCGATTCTCCAATCCAGATTTTAATCGGGTCGATTTGAGGTCAAACTTTGTGATGCGATGGGAGTACATTCCAGGTTCTGTGGTCTTTTTTGTTTGGGCAAAAAATGGAACTGTCTTTGACCAAGAGCGAAACAGCAGCCTAGACAGACTTGTCCCTAGGTTTTGGGATCTGGAAGGTACGAATACTTTTCTCATCAAGTACACCTATCGGTTTGTACTTTGAGCTCAGTGAACGTCTGTATTGTGACTCAACGTATTCAATGGCTAATATTCAACGTCTAGCGTTTCTTTGAGGAAGTTTTAAAGCAGATTCGCGATCCACTGCCCCGTAGCAAAAAGAACGGCAAATAGTAGTGTGGAAAGTGCCATTTTTTTAAGCTCAGGGTCAAGCTGGGTAAGTGGCTTATTTGCTACGCCTAAAGCATTTTGATAAAAGAGGAGGCCAGTGATTAGAAAAAGCAATTGTACAGGATGTTTGTAGGTAGCAATTGTGAAAACAAGCGTTGCGAGTAGTCCTACACTTAATAAAATTGCATGGTATACAACAGCACTTTTTTTACCAATACGGACAGGTATGGAGTTTTTTCCGGCCTTCTTATCGGAAGATATGTCTCTGATATTATTTACGTTCAGGACACCTACGCTAAACGCACCCATCGATGCAGCCGGCAGCAGCGATAGCCAATCCAGACTTTTGGTTTGTAAGTAGCTAGTGCCACCTACCAATACAATTCCAAAAAACACAAAAACAAAAAGGTCTCCAAAACCAGCATAGCCGTAAGGATTGTCTCCCACGGTGTATTTTATCGCCGCAGCTATGCCAACCAGGCCAAGTACTATGAAAAAAATTGACTGTGTGAGATTTTCGGGAAAGGATTTGAAAACCAAAATCAATCCACTTATCAAGCAGAGAAACGTAAATAGGGCCATCGCTCGCTTCATTGCTTTCCTGCTTATTCGTCCGGATTGTACCATCCGGTCAGGTCCGGCTCTTTTGTCTGAATCTACTCCTGATACCGCGTCACCATAGTCATTAGCAAGATTGGAGAGTAATTGTAGAAGAAAAGCGGTTAGTAAAGTAAGTAGCGCCAAACTCCAAGAGATATTTACATGATAGGAGGCTAGCGTAACACCCACCAACCATCCCGCAAAAGCAAGTGGCAGGGTGCGGGGACGAAAAGCCATAATCCAGTGCTTCATGTCACGCTGCTTTCGATTTTTGGTTTCTGACAGTCTGGTCCAATGGTAGTGTCTCTGTCTAAAATTTCCTTCTACATCCTTTCGGGAACATCAATCCCTAGTAAGCCCATGGATCTTGAGAGTACTCTAGCAGTGACCATGGACAAACAGATCCGAAAGGCCATCAAGTCTTTGTTTTCCTCATTGAAAATTGGAACCTCTTGGTAAAAACCATTATA
This sequence comes from Bacteroidota bacterium, assembly GCA_039026695.1. GTDB lineage: Bacteria > Bacteroidota > Bacteroidia > Cytophagales > Cyclobacteriaceae > Ekhidna. The sequence goes on along the minus strand of JBCCLV010000091.1, from coordinate 8,992 downwards.
GTCTTTGGCAAGATCAAATGCATACTGAGCTATGATCGACGGAGAATATTCTCTTGCAGCTTCCGCAATGACTTTTTCAAAATCTGTAACACGATAGATAAGTTCAGACTCTCTTCTATCTAAAATCGAAATTTTTTCAGCATCAAAATCAAGACTTGATTCCAAAGCTCTGGCTCTGCGCATGATTGCAGCAATTCTTGCATGTGTATACTGAATGAATGGGCCTGTGTGTCCTTGAAACTGGATGGATTCTTGCGGCTTGAACAGCATCCTCTTTTTAGGGTCGACCTTCAGAAGAAAATACTTCAACGCTCCAATGCCTAGCATTTCGTAAAGCTTATTGGCCTCCTCCAACTCCATGTTCTCGATCTTACCGAGTGCTTCTGTATGTGCTTTTGCAGTGTCAAACATCTCTTGCAATAGATCATCAGCATCCACTACCGTTCCCTCACGTGATTTCATTTTACCGGTTGGCAAATCGACCATACCGTACGATAAATGGTGCATTCCACTTGCGTAAGCACGTCCTAATTTTTTCATAATGGAAAACAAAACCTTAAAATGATAGTCTTGCTCGTTTCCTACTACAAAGATGTTTTTATCAAAAGGAAAGTCTTGGTGCTTCATGTCAGAAGTACCCATGTCTTGGGTCATGTAAACTGCGGTACCGTCACCTCGTAGTACCAGTTTTTCATCCATTCCCTCTTCGGTTAAATCAACCCATACAGACCTATTTTCCTTTCGGAAAAACACTTCCTTTTCTAACCCCTCCTCCACAATGCCTTTTCCTAGCAAGTAGGTTTGGGACTCTTTGTACATCTTATCGAATGTGATGCCCATGCGCTCGTAGGTACGATCAAATCCCTGATAAACCCACTCGTTCATTTGTGTCCAAAGTGCTACTGTCTCAGGGTCCTGGTCTTCCCATTTTTTCAGCATTTCTTGCGCCTCTACGATAGAAGATGCCTCTTTCTTTGCCTTTTCAGCGTCCACTCCGCTTGCTACCAATTCTGCGATCTCTTTGCGATACGCTTCATCAAACTTCACATAGTATTTGCCAATTAAATGGTCTCCCTTGAGTCCGGCTTGTTCTGGTGTTTCTCCATTACCATACTTCTGATAAGCAAGCATGGATTTGCAAATATGAATGCCGCGATCGTTGACCAAGTTCACTTTCATCACCTCATACCCACAGGCATCAAAAATTCTGGCAATTGAGTCACCAAGAAAGTTGTTTCTTAAGTGCCCCAGGTGGAGCGGTTTGTTTGTATTCGGGGAAGAAAACTCGACCATTACCTTTTCATTCTTGGCTGGTAACGTACCAAATTCAGATTGATCAATAATTTCTTTCAGTGCATAGATCCACGCCTTATGTGAAATTTCAAGATTGACAAACCCTTTTACAACATTGAAGCCCTCTACTTCAGCTACGTTTGCCTGTAGCCATTCTCCCAGTCTCTTTCCGGAAGTTTCCGGATTGGCTTTGGTGACCTTTAAGTAAGGGAAGATGACAAAAGTGTAGGCCCCTTCAAATTCTTTTCTGGTTGGTTGTAAAGCGAGATCGGCGGCTGAGATCTCAAATTGATAGATCGCATTAAAAGCATCAGTGATGCCTTTTTTTAATTTGTCTTCCAAACTCATCTGTAGTCTTTGAGGGTAGGGGTAGGTAAAAATATTTCTGCCATCATACATCGGACGCCTCCTCCACCAAATTTCTCAATCGTCGGTATCGGAGAACTTAGGATAGTACCATGTTTTTGTAGCGCTTTTAGTTGTCGGGAATTATAAGACTGGTAGGCAGCTTCCGACATGACGATGATTGATCGGCCGTGTGCATTTCTCACTTGCAGAATGTTTCCCGCGAAACTGTTGACCTGCTTTTCACTGATTTCGATCACTTCTTTGCCGGTTTTTTTTAAGTTGAAATCGACTTTCGCCCGCTCCACAGGGTCGTCAATACATGCTAAACATACCACTGCAAAATTTTCTCCAATTGACATCATGACATTGGTGTGGTAGATCGGAAGTCGCTCACTCTCTACGGTTTGTAGCGCATTGAATTCTACTGGGGTGTAGCCCAGTGTATCGCAAAAATCCTTGAGTACACTTGAGGATGTACGATCCGATAGTGCTGCATATACGATTCTGTTGGGACGGTCCAGGATCAGGCTTCCGGTACCTTCAAGGAAACCCCCTTTGTCTTCCCAAGTAGAAAAGGTCCTGATCTCGTGTACAAAGAATTGTTTCTTGAGGTGATCAATGATGTCTTGTCGTCGTTCCTTTCGTCGGTTTTCAGCAAACATGGGATAGGTGAGTATCACTCCATCATCATGCATGGTGAGCCAGTTGTTGGGAAAAATTGAATCAGGCGTTTCGCTTGAAGTGGTATCGTCGAATACTTCTATATGGATGCTATTGAGCCTCAACTTATTTACGAAGAGATCAAACTCATCTAAGGCACGGATTTGAATTTCTTCTTCGCTAATGTCCTGAGCTTCTTGCTGAAAATAATTATTAACCGCAGTTTGCTCATTTCTGCAAAACTGGACAGGGCGAACCATGAAAATCGAGTCTGTGATCTGGCTATACATAGGATCTTCTCAAGGGCATTGTGGTGCAGCGAAGTAGGCCTTCCATTTTCGCAATTTCTCTGTATTTCACACCTTCTACCTTCAAGCCCCACGCTGTAAGCCGATTATTAAGTCTGGTAAAACTGGTGTCTGAAATTACTACTTCCGGACTGATGGAAAAGAAATTAGAGTTCATGTGGTACATCTCTTCCTGATCAATCTCAAAAAGGTTATGCTCTTTAAAAAGGGATTTGAGAAACTGCACGTCTTCTCTGTGTTTAAAGCCTTCAGGATAAATGACTGCTTTATTTCTACCTACCGGCTGAAAACAACAGTCAAGATGCAAAGCATTTTCTTTTGCATTGCTATCTGATTTATTTAGCTCAAATCCCAACACTTTCCACTCTGGAAATGCCTTTTTTAGGTAATCAAGCGAGGCTTCATTTGTTCGCGCTACTGTATATCTTTCAAAATCAGGCTTTTTGGAGTAACCCACAAAAAGATATCCGTTCCAGGGTATAATATCTCCGCCTTCCATCAAAAGATGCTCGTCTGGTAATAGTACTTTTTCGACCTTACTGACAATATGCTCTATTCCCTCGCTTTCTAGTTTCCGCTCAGGTGTGACACAAGGGATTACTAAGGTTCCATCTAGCACAAAGGCGATATCTCGCGCAAAAATTTGGTTTAAGTGGGGAATGGTGGAAGGCCGGTGTACCTCTACATTGTACTTTTTTAAAATCAACTCAACTTCCTGCAACTCTTTAATGAGGTCTTCTTCATTTGGGTAGGTACCCGCAAGAATATGCTCCCTGCTTTTCGGGTCATACGTTTTTTCAAGTGTAGGTACACCTCCACTACTTTCGGCGGTTCCTAATATTACTGCTTCTAGCGAAGCAGTTTCGTCTTGAATATGTACTTGGATCATCTTTTGCGACAAAACTGGCGCAAAGCTATGCAAAGCCCCCCGACTGTTGAGTTGTACGGCGTAAAGAGAAAGCAGATTTTGAAAAAGAATTTTTGTTCAATATTGCAAGAATAACTGATATTGTAGAGGCTTGCGCAGCGATGAGAAAGTATGCTGATCTAATAAACCAAACTTTTGATTTTCCCACCCCGGAATTCAAGGTAATTAAGAATCATTTACATTTTCACGGCATTGATCTAATGGAGATCATTAAGCAATACGGTACACCTTTGAAGCTGAGCTACCTGCCTAAAATTGCATCTAGTATCAGGTTTGCAAGGAAGATTTTTAATTCGGCGATTAAAAAACACAATTACGCCGCTGATTATCAGTATGCCTATTGCACCAAATCTTCACATTTTCGATTTGTGGTGGAGAAGGCACTGGAGCAGAATGTGCACCTGGAAACTTCTTCTGCTTACGATATTCCGATCGTGAGGTCGCTGGAAAAAGGTGGTAAGCTCACCAAGGAGCATTTTATTATTTGCAATGGCTTCAAACGACCGCTATACGTTCAGGAGATTGCTAATTTGCTAAATAGCGGCTATAGAAATTGTATTCCAGTTTTAGACAATCTTCACGAACTGGATTTTTACCTCGACAATGTAGATAGATCCTTTAATGTCGGGATACGAGTAGCTGCGGACGAGGAACCTAATTTTAGTTTCTATACCTCCCGACTGGGTATTCGATATAACGACATACTTCCTCACTACAAAGAAAGGATAAAAGGAACCTCTGCAAAGCTGCGGATGCTGCATTTTTTTATCAATACAGGAATACAGGATACAACATACTACTGGAGTGAACTGAATCGATTTATTTCAAAGTACTGCGAGTTAAAAAAAATATGTCCAGAACTGGATTCAATTGATATCGGTGGTGGATTACCAATAAAAAACAACTTGTATTTTAAATATGACTATGCTTACATGGCAGATCAAATTGTAGGAAGTATTCAATCTGTCTGCAAAAAGAACCAAGTACCCGTCCCGAGAATTTTTACCGAGTTTGGAAGCTTTACGGTAGGGGAGAGTGGGGCCACTATCTATTCTGTTTTAGATCAAAAGTTGCAAAATGATAAAGAGCTTTGGTATATGATAGATGGCTCTTTTATTACCAATTTACCTGATGTTTGGGCGTCTAACGAAAAGTACATTATGCTAGCCATTAACCAGTGGAAAAAACCCTATCACAAAGTCAACTTGGGAGGTCTTACGTGCGACAGCATGGACTATTATGATGCTGAGGCACATATCGGAGAAGTATTTCTGCCTCAGTTTGAAAAGAATGAGACTTTATATTTTGGCTTTTTTCATACAGGTGCATATCAGGAGTCGCTCGGAGGTTATGGAGGGATACAGCACTGCTTAATCCCTGCACCCAAGCATGTGATTATTGATCAAGATGATAATGGTGATTTTCAGCACCATCTTTTTGCTCCAGAACAGGAAAGTGATGCAATGATGCGTATTTTGGGCTATTGAAGTAAATTTCAAGAATCAAGTTTATCTAATTGATGCCAAAGAGCCTTGTAATCATACCTACCTACAACGAAAGCGAAAATATCAGCGATATCATCAATGTGACATTGAATCTTGCTGTACCCTTCGATATTTTGGTAATCGACGATGGCTCGCCTGACGGCACTGCTGAATTGGTGAAGGCAGAAAAACTGAAGTCGCCTGATCGCCTACATCTATTAGAAAGATCAGGAAAACTTGGATTAGGTACTGCTTACATCGAGGGATTCAAATGGGGAGTAGCCCAAGGTTATGATTATCTGTGCGAGATGGACGCTGATTTCTCTCACAATCCCGAGGATTTGGTAAACCTACAAGAGGCTTGTGAGAAAGGTGCTGATATTGCTATAGGATCTCGGTACGTTACCGGCGTAAATGTGGTGAATTGGCCAATGGGTCGCGTGCTCATGAGCTATTTTGCCAGCTATTATGTCCGTATTATTACAGGGATGCCTTTCCATGATACAACCGCCGGATTTAAATGCTACTCGCGCGGGGTATTTCGGACCTTGAATCTCGATCAAATCAACTTTGTTGGATATGCATTTCAAATTGAGATGAAGTTCAATGCCTGGAAGCACGGCTTTAAGCTGGTAGAGGTTCCCATCATATTTACTGATCGTACCCGTGGAACCTCTAAGATGTCCCGAGGTATTTTTAAGGAAGCGATTTTTGGAGTGCTGGAGATGAAGATCAAAAGCCTCTTTCGAAAGTATGAACCACAGCCGTCGGCTCAGGCTTCATGAACTTCAATTGAAGCGAATTGCTTTTACCGGATGCACCCTAGAAATAAATAAAACCGGAATTAAAAGCGTAAGACCCACCAATGCCAAGATTAATAGATTTAGACCAATGATAGTAAACCAATCAAATTCGATTGGAACATGCTCCATATAGTAGTTTTCCGGATCCAAAGGGATCAGCTTAAAGAAAAACTGAATTGCACCGATCATTAGACCTACAACATTTCCCCAAAGCAGTCCTTTAAGGATCAACCTGATCCCGTTCCAAAGAAAAATGGAACGAATAAGTTTTTGGGGAGCGCCCATCGCTTTCAGGATGCCAATCATTTGGGTTCGCTCCATAATCAGGATCAATAGGATAGAGATGATGCTGGTACCCGTTACAAATACAATGATGGTTAAGAGTACTACGACATTTCTATTCAGTAGATTCAACCAGTCAAAGACTTCTACATATTTGTTGGTAATCGTATCCACGTAAAGGTCAATCGGTACAAGATTGAATAGTGCCCGACCTGCCTTTTCTATCTTACTTTGATCTTTAATGAACAACTCTATGCCACCTACTTCATTCTGTTCCCAGTTGTTAATCCGCCTGATGAGGCGAAGATCACCAAGGATGATTTTTTCATCGAACTCTTCAAGTCCAGTCTCGTAAATCCCTGTTACCAGTAGCTTTCTATACCTGGGTGGCTTCTGCACAAAAAAAATCAGTACTTCATCATCTACTTTTAGCCTGAGTGTCTTGGCAATCTTTTTACTCAAGGCAACCTCTTTAGCGTAATTTTCTCCTGAAAGATCTGGAAATCTCCCGGCGATCATGTAAGGGGAAAAGCTGGCTGCACTAAAACGACTGTCTACCCCTTTGATAATTACTCCTTGTACTTCTTCTTTTGTTTTAAGTAAGCCTGCCTTCATGGCGTAAGGCTGAAAACGTTCTGTCCATTTGAATTGCTCTAGTTGATTGACCAGCGAATCAGAAAGTGAGATGGGCGACTCTTCATAAGAGGATGACAATGTGTATTTCGAAATGATTAAATGGCCGCCGAAGCTGTATATTTTGCTTTTGATCTCGGTTTTAAAGCCAAAGAGCACCATGAATGCAATTAGTAAAATGGCCAGTCCAAGCCCCGTTGTTACTACAGCAATCTTGCTGATTGTATGAGAAAAAGCTTCTTTCGAGAACTTGGTAATCCTGCTTGAAATGAAAAAAGGTAGGTTCATCGCAGTTGCAAAGAAGAGCTTTCAATACTGCAAGAACAAACTAACTTGTGCTTTATATGAATAGGTCGCTTATTGTTCTGTCTTTCGTTTGCTGTAGCTGTGCGCTTGCCACTCAAAAGGAAGCTCCTCAGATTTTACCTGGTGCTTATCAGACCGAAGCGTATCTGCCACTGCTAAGGGGTAAATCTGTGGGACTTACTGTAAATCATAGTTCTATGATTGGCGAGAAACATCTCATAGATACCCTCAAAAGGCATAAGGTACAGGTGGCAAAGGTCTTTACCCCGGAACATGGCTTTCGTGGTACGGTAAGTGATGGAATCACTATAGACTACACTGATTCAGTGAAAAGTTTCGAGCTGATTTCATTATATGGTAAAAATAAAAAGCCGTCTTCAAAGCAACTTTCTGGAATTGATATGATGGTATTTGACCTGCAGGATGTAGGTGCTCGCTTTTATACATATATAAGCACCATGCATTACATCATAGAGGCATGCGCGGAAAAAAAAGTGCCATTGTTGATTCTTGACCGACCTAATCCTAACGGCAGCTATATCGACGGGCCAGTACTTGATACTACACACCGGTCTTTCGTTGGTATGCATCCTATTCCCATTGTTTACGGGATGACTATCGGCGAGCTGGCACTTATGATCAATGGAGAGGACTGGATCAATACTTCACAGCCATGCGACCTCCGAGTCATTAAAGTGCAAAACTGGGATCACCAGACCAGCTACTCGCTTCCCATAAGACCTTCTCCTAATCTTCCAAATGACCTAAGCATCTCACTCTACCCAAGTCTTTGTCTTTTTGAAGGAACCATCATGTCGGTTGGTAGAGGCACTGAGTATCCGTTCCAGCAGATAGGTCATCCAGGCTATCCTGATCAAGGATATTCTTTCACACCGATTTCGTGGGAAGGATCAAAGTATCCTCCATTTGAGGGAAAGCGATGTTTTGGGAAAAGCTGGAATGGTGAGATTCTTAATTACGCTCTCGACTTAAAGCCGCTACTAGAGACCTATCATAAGATGAGCGAAAGGAATGAAGAATTTTTCAACGATTATTTTAATTTACTGGCAGGCACCGATGAGCTAAAAGAGCAAATTAAGTCTGGTTTGGATGAGGCGGCAATTAAGAAATCCTGGGAACCTGGTTTAGAGAATTTTAAAAAAATCCGGGACAAGTATCTTTTGTACTAGATATGGAAAAGAATTAGCAAGTGATAAAATTCATAGAAATGCTGATAAGTAGAGGATGAAATTCATTCATTTTCAGTGCATCATTAATTGCAAGGGTTTCGCAATAAGTCAGACTTTTAAGTAACCAATCACTTTTCAGTTTTGTCAATTCTTGCTTCGCCACCAAGAATATCTTAATATTGATTTGCTCTCAGGAACTTTAAACACCATCTGTATGAAGGCACTGCATACTACTGCTTTGTTTCTAACGACTGCATACGCTGCTTTTGCGCAAAATTTCAACAAAGATTACTCAGCGCTTATCCAGCAACAATCACCAGACTTTTGCCTAGCTTTTAGCACTGGACTTGATAATTATTCGGGTTTAATTGGAATCGGGGCGTTGATACCGATTAGCGAGAAATTACAGATTCGAGCTGGGGCTGGGATTGGCTCTTGGGGAGCAAAATTGAGTGCAGGGTTAAAGTTTCAGGAACTAACAGAAAGTGGATTTGGATTTGGGATCGGTTATTCACACTGTACAGGGCTGGAGGATGTAGAATTGACTTTATCTGATTCAAATGGGAACAATGAAGTTATTAATATGACGCTCAATAAAGCGGGATCTGTAAATCTTACAGTGAATAAGAATTGGGTTTTTAAACGAGGAAATATTTTCTACATTGAATCAGGCTACGCAATCGGCACGGGGGGTAATCCTGATTTCATCGTAAATGATGGAACAGTGCTGTCAGATGAAGCAGAGCTGGTGATGGAT
>JBCCLV010000090.1:0-17336 GCA_039026695.1 Bacteroidota bacterium | reverse complement strand
TATCTGCGGATTGTAGATCCTAAACCCATAATCGTACACCGTAGAGCCGAACTCCCCTGCATCGTCTTTGGGTTTCCCATTGAAGCCATATCGATAGTCTGCAGTGGTGATGGAGCGGGAGGGCATTTGCATACCGAAGGGATAGTAGTCCGAGGTAGAGGCTACCATTATCTTTCGGTTGCCTTGCTCATCTACATTGAGCTCGTCTGTAAAGGTTGTCAATACATTGCCTAAATGATTGCTGATCTCGTAGCGTCGTTTCCCTAGTTTCAGTTCTCCGATATCCGTGCCGCCTATGTAATTACCTAATCTGCTGCTACCGTAGATCGGCATCTCCTTTACCGCCCCACTACCATCATATACTGCCAGGATATTGCCGGAAGCATCACGGATGTAAAAAGTTTGCGTACTGCCACTTGGGTCAGTTTGCTGCTTGGACACGCGGTTCCCAGCAGGATCGTAAGTATAGTCTGTTACCTCAGCACCGTCATGGGTTACCCGGTCTACCTTTCCGTAGACTGTCCAGTCTAGCGTAGTGTTTTGCGCCTGGTCGTCAATCAGATTCCCTATCTCATCGTATACAAATGCACCCACATCAAAACTTCTGGTAGGAGGCTCATCTGTAATAGAAAAACTGAGTGCTTTCCCATTGCTCGCAAAACCTGGCTCAAGTATGATTTCCTCAGTAGCTTCTACCGTAGCATCTCTCGGGATCGCACTGCTTCCTACTACCACCACCGGATATATGTCCCCATTACTCGGAATCGAACCGCCGATATAGGAAGCTTCATGGTCTTCACCATCTACAGAAGACAGTCTGTTTGAGTTTGCCTCATAGGTGTAAGTGAGCTGATCTATGATGCGGCCAGAGGCGTCCTGCCTTTTGAGCGTCAGCAGATTTCCGTTGGCATCATAGCTGTAATCACTATCGTAATTCGGGCCTGCCTTGGCAGCATAGCCATCGGTGCTATTATACTCCGTAAGGCCTTTTGCGTCTGTGATGCGATTTAGCTGATCATAGCCGTAGAGCATTGCCTGCATCCCTTGTTCAGGACTCCCCTGCTGCGCACCAACACCCCTCAGCCAGGTATTCATCCAGGCGATGTTACCATTGTACAGACCTTGTGTACTGGTAATATTCTCTCTGTAGCGCGTCCAAATATTTTCTTCTCGGCTTGCTACCACGGGAGCTACATCAGCGCGTGGTACAAAGTCTTCCTCGAAGTAGCCAAGGTTGAACGAGACCAAGTCTTTTCCAAAGTTTGCGCTCTCATCTGCATTAGGATCGTCATTGATGAATCCATTTACCCCTTTCAGCCATCCTTGCAGGGTATAATAGTAATCAAGCCCTTGTAAGTTTTGTCCCTCGCCCAACTCGACACGTCTCAGCGGGCCGTGATCGTGATAAAAGTACCTTGCTTCACTGTTCCAAATCACCCCGTCTACAGAGGTCTCTACGTGAATTATGCGGTTGTCAGCGTCGTAAGCGTAATGATGATAAAACTGATCTGGCTGACCGTATTGATAGATCACGTAGTTGACATTGCCGCTGATCAGGTCATAGGCATAGTCTACCTGCTTGGGTCCCAGGCTGCCCTCGTGGATATGCTGAAGAAGGCTCTTTACGTTTCCGTGGGCATCATAGCTGTAATAAGTAGTGACAGTAGGTACCCTGAAGGTTTCCTCAAGTGTGACATAAGAAACTCTGCCTCGCAAATGTGCTTGCAGGAAATTTGTGTTTGCCTCTGGCACCTCACAGTCTTCATAGGCGCACGCATCGTAGAAAGTTTTGGTGACCTCCTCCAGCGTAAATAAAGAGGCTTGTGGAAAAGTGGGATCCGCTAGGTTTTCAGTAGTGGCAATCTGCTCAATGGTGGTGTTTTCGCTAAACTCCCCTACTTCTACGATGCGACCTTGGTTGTCGTACTTGGTGTAAGAAAATTGGGATGGCACGTGTGCCGCTTGCTTCGCATTTTGCGAAATCCTAAGTTGCCCCTTTTTGTCATATCCAAATCGGGTGATGCCTGCATCCGGGGTGGACTGCTCTATAAGTTGATTCAGGGAGTTGTACACGTAGGTGGTTTGGAGTTCATGCGCTGCTCCACTTGACAGGTCCCGGACGCCCTCAGGGGGTACTGTTTTTACCAGATTATCAGCCCTGTCGTAATAGTACAGGGTGTAATGGTACTCATTGGGAGTGTAGCTATAAGAAAAAGATTCCTTGAAAGTGGCAGCGCACTGATAAGATTCATATATTCTCGTGATTTGCTCCTCAATGTACTCTTCTGTGAGTATCCTGATCTTATCCAGGCGGATCTCATCTTGATTCTGTAGACATAATATTTCGTACTGGCTTATGTAAGTATTGATGTCGTAGAAAAACGGGTTACAGCCACCACAACTGCTATTCATATCGTAAACCCACCCTTCCAGATCCAGACAGCTGGTTAATTCACTGATCTGGCTGAGGGGTGCTACTTGCCAATGTGCCCTGGGAATAAAATAATTTACGTGGAATTCTCGCTCTTCGTAATAATCGCTCAACAAGCCTTTAATCTCAGCTTCTACATCTGCTTCAACAGTGCAAGGCACCAATTCATGAAAAATTCTGTCCAGAATCTCCTCAGTGATCTTATTGTCTCTGAAATCCACTCCTTCATCCTGAATAAAGGAAAACTGGCCATCCAAAACCCCACTATTAAGATCAATTTTATTGAATTTTTCTCTGAGGCTGGTGCACCCGAAAGCAAATTTCATTTTGATCCTATTCTTAGCTTGTAGATAAAAGGCACGTAAATACCTCCACCGTATTTCCTCCACCTCATCTGAAGAAAGCGACCAATTTGCTGCAACTTCTGCTTCATAATATAAGATGTGATAAATCCTACCATCGCACGAATTAAAGAATCGTAGCGGCGTACTACCTCCGTATGCTGCCAACTCATCAATAGGTCCAGTGTAACTATCATCTAAAGGAAAGCAGGGATCGGGAGGATTCTGGACATTAAAACGCAGTTCAAAGTTGTCCAGCTCCCACCTCATATCATTGCGATCACTTGGATGAGACCCCAAACCATCTTTAAAAAATGGGTCGGCATCCATGAGCCCTTCAGCAGTACCAAGACCAAGTTCACGTACTTCCTCTATCTCGTCTATCTCATTTATGGTAAAGAGCTTAGCATCAAATACGTCGCTATCTATATTTTCTAAGCAAAATTCGTACTCACAGAAGCGTTCGTGGTTTAGTACGTGGACAAAACGCGATGCAAAATGATGTTCTGCCTCGTCCCGTGTCAAATTGTAATCAGCGATCAAATCAAAAATAATTTCCTCCCTGATGGCACTACAACTTTGCGTAATCACCCGCTCAAAAACTTGGGGATCGTTTCCGTCTGTTACTGTGATGCTGCACAGCGTTTCGTCTACTTGAATTTCGTCCACAATATCAGAAATTTTTTCCTGGGTACTGGAAAGACTTTCTACGTGTGTACGCACCTCACCATAATCCAGCAGATGCGGCGTTACCTCTTTAATCAATGTATACTCACCAATCTCCTCTAAAAACACTCTAACTGACGTTTGCTGGCTTGCCGGTATTTCATCTTGCACCTCACAAGAGGTAGCCGACAGCCCAGTCTCTGATACGATCGTCTCTACAGAATTATTGGGAGCTATCAATTGTATCGAGATATCATAGGTGCAAGAAGTACAGACTTCCACCCCACCAATTGTACTTTGGCTGCCGGCCAAAGCATAGCCGTAATCGAAGGTGTACCACTCGGGACTGGCGTTCAAAATGGTATGGTGGGTAACCCCACTCCCTCCTGTAAGCACAAACTCTAACTCATCTCCAGAAAGTGCTGCAGCACTAGGAAGCTCTTTTAAATTGGCTGGAACATTACCCGCCAATGCCGTCGCTATGGTCCTTCCCTGAGGGTCCAGATAAGTCACTGAGACCTGACCATTCGGATCCAAAATGAGATTTTTTCGATACTGGCTTGCTTCACTGGTGTTTACATTGCTGGTACCAAAGAGTCTTACCAATTCACTCTGGCTAGCGGTACCGTAATAGTAGCGGATACTTTTCCCGCCTGTAGTCTGGTTTCCTTCCAGCCTAAATTTCTCTCCCACACCGCTCTGACGAATGAGCCTGCCTTGCCCATCATTGTGGTACTGCATCTGGCTGTATGCATATCCGTTTGCCCTGGGGACGTACGGGTCTGGATGATTTTCATAATAATCATTCGCAGGGTAAGTGCTGCGTTCAAGGTTTACACTCGCATTGTTATCGTATGTTGCCTTTCTACTGAAGTTGTTTCGCCTAAGCTCCACGGGAGACCAGCCGTCCGTAGCAAAAGGCAAAAAATCAACAACTTTTCGACCTTCGTAATCATAGGCAGGTTCCGCAATCAGGGTTTTATTCTCAGTGTTGAGATTGGTCAGGGTTTGAACAGGCCTTAATGTGCCATCATAAAAACTTAGTACCTTCTTGCTCTTAGCATCCTCTGCATAGGTTACCGTCTGTTGCCAATTGGAGGATTCATTGGTACTAAAGCCCGCTACTGCAGACTGCAAACAATTCCAGTCACCGTATAAGACATGATTTAGCTTCTGTTGCCTTTCTTGTACTTGATCAGCAGACTGGATCGGGAGAAACCCCCCAATCCTACGGACCCTAAAGTATAGTGAACCTGGTGGAAATAATTGATCCAGCGTATAGGATGTTGCCTTCGTCTCGATTCTGGTTCCTGCCTTTAGATCAAAGGCATCCTCACAAGAGGCGGCAGACTGCCCCTCCTCAAGGAAAAGCCACTCCAGCTCATAACCATCTACGATTTCGCCCTCGGTAATTTCATCTGTCCAACTGATCATGGTATTGTAAGCATCAAGGGTCACCGTAGGCGACAAAGGTCGGGAAGCGCTTGTAAGCTGATCTCGCACTTCGTATAGCCTAGCTTTTACCGAGACATTTTCCAGCGGGACATCTCCTGATTGATTGATTGCAATGACCTTTAGATAAGAATTGGCAGCATCAATGGTAGTGCTTTGTTGCTCGAAAAGAAGTGTGGTAACTTTTTGGTCTGCCATGTCCAAGACAAGGCGATGTGTTTCATTCCAAAGTAAACTACCATTGATGTATAGATCAAAATCAAAATCAAGATGCCAGTCGGTAGTGGGCGTACTGAAAACAGCGTCCTGGTAACTCAATTCGATGGCCAAATAAAACTCCTGAGTATCCGTGCAGCAGGGGAAAATGTAAAGATCGTCTCCGGCACTTTTCTCGTTAAGGTTTGTTGGAGGTGCTTCTGCCGAGTATTGAGGATATAAGTTTCTACCGTTCTGATCTACCTTGATTCCATCGGGGGGGATCACGGTCTGCGCAGTGGATAGGGACAAAAGTCCTACTAGAAAAAATAGAAGGTAAAGCTTTTTCATCTTGGTAAATCACTTGAAGGTCGACAAACACTTGTATACTGATCTATACAGGATGCACATTTTCTGAAGAGTTCCGCTCGAGCGGCCTCATCATAAGTATAAGTACGAAGACCAGCACAGGGTCCTGCCCCGTTGATCATGGAAATCGACTGCCCAAGAGTTATTGGTTTGTGAGAGGGTGCGGTAGAACCGTCCTCCCAAGTTGCCCCGTCAAGTAATTTTACACTGGCATCACCAGTAGTACACTCCATAATTGGTTCTATGGAAAGGCAGAAAGTCAGTGTTCCAGAAAAGAAATTTTGTAGTCTAGCAATTACACCAAAGTCGTTAGTGCACATATATTGCTTCAGCCCATTTATGCTCGTATCTGTGGGGCCTGCGATAACTTTAGGGAAAGGAAATATAGCTTCCACCCAATAAGATTCCCCAATATAAAAGCTTTGAAGGGCGGTAGTGAGTATCTCAACCTTGAGTTCTTCTATTAAAGGATCATGATAAACTGAAAATACGGTCCCAGAGGTTGCAAGTTGAAAATTAGATAAACTATAGGAGGAATTCCGCACTGCATAATCTGGACTACAAAGAAAAAAATGAGCAGGTTCACCTTCTGGTAAGTAGTCCAAATAGTAAGCCTCCAGCGTTCGTTTCTCAATATCAAAGTCAAGTTCGACTTGATCACCTATCATTAGTGGGGGTTTATATTGAACCTCGTAAAATAGAATTGAGATACTATTGGTACCAGTAGAAAAAACAGTTCCCACTGGAAGCGTAATGTGATCCTGAGCCTGTAGACACAATCCAAAGGAGATATAACATATCAATAGAAAAGCTCGTAGCAAAATATACTTATTCATGGCAAAGTCATCAGTTGGTAGTTGGCGTATTTTGTCAAGGGCCGGGGTGAATTGTTTTCTGAGATCTGAAAGTATTCAGTGATTTCAAAAAGAGCAGCAGAAAGTTTAGGATTGATTTGTAGCTCCATGAACTCGATGACTACCCTCAGCTGATCTGCGCTTTGCGGCTGGTTCATCAGGTATTCCATTTGTTTCAAATCCCCCATGGTACTAAATAACAAAGTCATCTCGGAAACCACGGGATGATCTAGGGTCATGCGTACACGCTGGCCTTGTGCAGTATTTTCCCTTTGAGTGGATGTTTCCATGGCCATCAGGCTGTCAAACGGCAGCTGATAAAACTTCATCGCTTCCGGCATACTGCTATTTTCTTTAGCTTGATAGCTGATCCAGCGGTCATCTTTGTTCACCATAATCAACGCCTCCTGAGTAGAAAGCATCTCCAGCCTGGAGGTAATCAGCTTGCTATGCAAGTGATCGTACCAGACCTCTATGGTTTCCGTTGCAGATCCTTCCACATTTAGATTCATTTTTGCATGCAGTGACTGGATGTCCCTCGTCTGCTCGTATAATCTGGCCAAAGGATCACTTCCCTGGGCAAAAGTGCTTGGTAGGATCAGATACAGCATCATCGATAAGTACTTTCTATTCATTGGCGGGCCCTCTTTGGTTACTCATGGTCTGCTGGATCGTTTTGATTCCCTCCTCGGTCTCTTTACGTACCAGAAAAAGCTGTCCCTGTTCATCGTAGCTATAGAAAGTAGCATAGTTGTTTTCATCCAGGGTCGCTTCCAACCGCAATCGCTCATCGTACACGTATCCTTGCATGTTGCCGCTGACAGGAAAAAGGCGGATATCGTCAAAGTAAGCTTGGGCAGCAGTGCCTTTCTCGAAGATGAGTGAAAAGTCAACGTAACCTTCCGCAGGGACGCGAATCTCCCCCTCTACTTTTTGCCAGCCCTCTACAATCGGACCTTTTAAGGTCACTGCCTGTGAGGACGTGGAAGGGCTACTACCCGACGGGAGTTCAAATAGCGCACGTATTTGCAAATTGTCCGCAAGATTGGGTCGGTCGTAATACTGGTTATCTCCGCTTCTGATTGAAACCCATGCAGATAAAAAATACGCTTTGCCGGGTTCTAAAAACAAAATAGGTTGTGACGTGCGATGGCTCGCGGTGGTCACTTGTAAACTGTGGTTCCCGCTATGTCCCCAGGAGTTCGTAATGGAAGAAGCGGTACCTGATTTTCTATTGGGTATTGACAAGGTACCTCCATATGAAATATTGTCGCCCGAATTTATGCGCTCATCCAATATCACTGCTGTGTAGCCCGGAAAAGGATTTGTTCCTGCATTTTCATCATTGGTGACACATAAAATTTTCGCCTTGGTCACGTGACCTCCTGTCGTGACGACTGATTCCGTTTCGCCATACGCAAAGCCTGCATTGCTCAGCTTAGCCTCTACTACCGATGTTTCCTCTTCTATGATGAGTACATTAGATTTTCCCGATACTATTTTGAAATCGAACGGTACGTTTACTTCAGTTGACCTGAAAATCATATTTCCGCTTACTCCCTTAGTCGGGTCTATACTTGCATTGGCATCCATGTCCTCAAAGCTGGTATACGCCATCTCCCTGTTGGCCATGTTACTTCCCACCGCAACCGGATAGTCTCCACCATAGCTGAATAGCGCCGCAGAATACACACCCAGCACATCTTGATTTTCTAATTCTTGTCCCGCGGGATTGTAGCTATTTATTTGGTTTGCCAGTATCCAGCTATCATCCAATAGATAACTGGGAGATCGCCAGTGAAAATTAATCGCATCATAGTCACCGTCTACTTTAAGATCATTACTGTTACTTCTACCCACCATAGGATCATTAAAAACATAGCTTCCTGCCGGTCGCCAAACTCCTGCGGTACCCGCTGCATACGGATGAAGCCCGTTTACATTATTGAGATTCTCATAGCTGTGGCTGGGCCAGGTGGACGAATAGACATTGTTAGACACATCTAGCACATTGATAGGCTCTCTAGGCCTTCCCACAACTTTAGAAGTCATGGCGTCCGGGAAGATTAAATCAAATGTAATGCGCTCTGTATGCAGCAAGTCTCCATCACAGGATGGACACTTATAGTACAATTCCAGTGCCACGTCTTTCATCCCTTGGGTACCAAAGTGCTGGATCGGTGCACTGGCATTGGAAGTTGCAGCACCATCCTCAAAGGTCCATCGTTGGCCTACAATGCGACAACCAAACTGCCCAAAAGAAACATCGTCATAATTAAAACCAACGCTGCAAGGTGTAGGATCTTCTACATTTATTGTAGCGTTCATCGCAGGTTGACTGAATAAGATCTCCTTCTCGTCCGTTAAAAATGTTCTCACACACTCACCACAAGTGTAACTGTAACGGATCTTTGCGGTAAGATTCCTGGACCTTTCCGTGTTGAAATATACTTCGGGCGTGAGTATTCCACTACTGGAAATTTCGGGGTTTTCGATTAATTGACTCACAGAAAAGTCTTCGTTCGCTAAACTGTAAGTGATATTATGAATCTCCATATCAGGGCAAGAATCGATTAGCCTGGCAAACATCCATGCTTGGCAATAAAAACGTCCTACCCTCACATCGAGCTCTACCTCATTGTCTTGCGTGTTCATGATGAGGTTCGGTACTTCTTGAACAAATTCCTTTTCACAACCATCACAGGTTATGGTATACTCTATTTGAGCAGTCAGATTCATTTGTGAATTAGGAAGTACGAAGTTCTCAATACGGTGGACAAGGTTATTGTCCTGTATTACAGGATCCTCGACCTTTTCGCTTTTTATTAGAGTCATGGTACTAGCGTCAAAAAGATTATAGGTAATCTCATCAATTGTATAATTAAAGCATTGACTTAAATGGTCTGGATCTAATGTCGCTTCCAGCAATACGCTACAAGAGCCGGGAACCTCAGCTTCCAAAGTGATGGGGGGATTTGGGAAGGACAGAATCTCGCAGGGATCGGTCGGGGCAGGTGCTTGCTCAAGAACTAGATATAACCAGTAACCTGCAACTGGCTGGCAAAAACCTCCTGGATTATCTGCTCCCATAACAAATAGATTTAAGGCTACTCTTCGAGGAGAGCTGGAAGTATTTTCCTCAACCTCAACAATGATATCAAATCGACCGCCGACATTACCGTAAACCACTGAACTAATACCTAAACCGATACCACTTGGACCAATCCAGCTTACACCTTGTTTTTGCCAATCCAATGGGTTTCCATGAGCAGGAGCTCCGTACCAGTCTAGCACGTCAAAATAACCTCCTATCAAGGGTAAAATACAACAATCTCCACAAGGCGCAGCGGTGCTTGAATGTGCAAAATTTCCCTGAAAACCAAATTGACTGGTTCCTAGTACATGTGTGCCTCCTCGATGATCGATACGTTGCAGTCCGAGAGATGCCTCTGTGGTATAAAAATTTGTACCGCACCAATCACCATTTGGATCACCATCACCGTCACATGGTCCTTGACCATAAGCTGAGTTGCATAAACCAACGAAAAATAAAAGCGAAAGGATACCATAAAGGCGAGCGCGCAAAAGTTGAACACTCTTTATTGATCTAATATTCAAAAGTTTTTTCGTAAAAATCGTCATCATAAAAACAATCATATATTACTGCTCCTCATTTGATTCTATAAAGCCAGCATATCATCTGGGCACCACCACCGTCTCCGTAAGACTCCTGCCATCAAAATCTGTAAAATTGAGTGGATTACGTAAACTTGACAAAGAACCAATATCCAAGCTTAGGTGATTTCGATTGCCAGAACGTACAACCGTACCTTCATAGCGACGGGCTCGGGTATCGTCAAGCCTATCCTTATAAGAAAACCGATAGGTTCCCGAATATTTACCTACATATATAGCTGAGCCTTTTGGCTCAAAACTTTCTGTCCCATCCGCATCCGTTGTTATTTCTCTGATGATCACTTCATCTCCAGCGATCAAAATGAGGTTGGATCCATCAGCAGGTTGCTCCAGATCTGCTTCAAATTCATTTTTACCGGGAAACTCATAAATATTAGAAAACTCAAACGTGAAGCCTTGATTAATGTAAGCAGGTCCCATCCTACTGTATTGCGTATACCCTGGAGTGGTCAAGTAATAGACTGGATGTTTGTTAAATTGAGTGGTAACTTCCTGCAATACCGGACGACCTGTAAGTCGATCCCATCTCAAATATTCTGTCGCCACCTTCGCCCCATCCTGCAAAGTCTCCACCTTCTGTAATATACCGGCTTTGTGAATGATTTTATTGTTAACAATGGTTTTCACTTCTGTGATGCTCTCCGAAATATTGGGCCAGGAGACAGGGATAGGTATGACTCCAAAAAAGAAGCTAAGAAGCTCGAGATTCGCATTAAATCCTCCGCTAAAGGCTTTATCTGAGTACTTTCGGGCATCGAGCACCATTTCCGCCTCCACACCTAACTGCATTAAATCTGCATCACCTCCACTAGGCGTTTTTACCAGATGGCCTTTAGACATAAACTGAGCAAATTCAGAGGATTCATTTTGGAAAATATTGTCCAGCCTACTCACGCGCTCACCCTGATAAACCATTCTCTTGGATTTATAGGTGTATTTGCTGTACGAAAAAGGTGCACCCTCAAATGACCCGTCACTCCGTTGACGGTATTGACTCAACTTCTTTAGTTTGCCATGCATATCATTGTTAATGATACTGTATCCTTGAGCCGCAGTATAGTATGAGCTGGTGTTTATGCCGATAAATGGACTTACTGACCAGCTCTTGTCAGGAGCTTTTTCCTGTTTTATTGTTTCATCTGTAATGGTGGGGAAGTCCTTGGCTGTGTAGAACTCATACACTGTTTTGCCACTCGTTCCAAATTCCACATCATTGGGTAAGATGTCTTCATCAAGCTGAAAAGTGGGATCAAATGCTGCATATCTTTCCGCTGCAGCAAGACTCATCACGGTCACTTTTCTGTATCCTACTGAAGCACCCGGATGAGATCCTTCGTTTATCGGGTACTCATAGAATAGATTGTTGTTTGAATGAAGTGGGATTTTCTGTGTGAAGTTCTTTGGCTTTCTGAGGGGACTTTCTTCCCCACCGATGATAGGCTCATTGGCTGCCACGCCGCTGCTTATGGTATTGCCTTGTTCATCTTTCATGCTGTAATCATAAATCTGACCGTAGGTATTCTCACCGTCTGCATTTTTGCTCTCCTTGATTAGAATGCGTTTTACGCGGTGACCCCCACCGTATTTCACACCATTCAAAACGGGTACCCTGATCCAAGCCTGTAGAGAATTGTCTTTGGTAGCTATAGAATTGGCCCAGCCCTTACCAGAGGCATATCCTTTAAATCCTTTAAAGATTTGCTTAATTTCATTTGCCGCGGTACCAAGTAATTTAATGATCGGTAAAAGATCAGCCGGATCTATATCTTTACCTTTACTCTCACCTGTATTGCTGAGTAGCTTTGGTGCGTTTGTACGCATGTGCTCCCACGCACGCTCAGAAATTGGATGATACCCATTTGCTATAAAACCGTCAAAATCATCTGCACCGTCTATCGAGAAATAGCCAGATACCAGTTCTCCGTCATTTTCATTTAAATTGTTTACTCGGGCCTTGAAATAGATGTCTTCTCCTTCTAGCGCAGCTCTGTATTCTCCATAATTCAAAGATTCGTTTGCCTCTTTTTGGAATCTGATTTCCTTTCTGACGAATCCTGAGGAAAGATCATCATTCAAAAGGCGGGCCATTTTCATGGCACGCTTATGCTGTACGTATGCATAGGTATCCATTTCGTAATCGACCTCAATCACCCCACCTGAAGGCAACTTTATGCCTTTGAGCGACCACATTCCGGCAAAATCATCTAAATCTGATTTTTCAGCGAACTGATCCACATAAGGAAAGTCTTTGTTATTTGGATCGTCAAGCTTGTAAAAGCCCCATCTATCTTGACTATCTACAGAATAATCTGCGTTGTGCTTGGCTTGGTTGTGCTTGACTGGATCTTCTTTGTAGTCAAATTCGTATCTATTTAGACGTTTGGTGCTCTCACTGTAATTAAAGTGTAATCCTTTTAGGGTCAGCTTGCCTTTGTCAACTGTAGGGTCTCCATTTTTTGTGCCTTTGCATAGGAGATAGTGATCATTGTCGAAGTGAACGCTTAAAACACTATTGGTTTCGCCACCACTTTTTGTTTCTAGCGTTACGTTGCGCAAACGACGTGATTTGATAGAAGCCTTAGCAGGCGTTTCCTCTGGCATAAATTGAGAAAAATCAGCTCCTAGGTTGTCTTTTCTATCGGAGGTTGTATTGAAGGTTGCGGCATGGGTCTTGGTTTCCGCTTTTTCAAGGTAATACTGTTCCTTACAGCCATACTCGAATGTGGCTCTGTTATCATGCTTTTGTTCTGCATAAGTTCCTTCATGAAAAAAGGCTCCATCGTAAGGTGTTTTCCAATTGTACTCACCGGTGCTTTTTGTATAACTAAACTTGACCCAGTAGCCAAGATCATCATCAGTAACCCCATCATTTGTAATGTCCACATAATCGGGACCCACAACAGCAGTCAAAAGATAACTGTGAGCGTATGCAGGGGTAGTTGTTTTCGTATAATGCTTAAATGTATGTGGCCGCTTAGCCGGGTCAAATTCTATAATTGAGGCGGTAGTGTTCAGGGATTTGTCTCCGTAAACGACCTCTGTTTTTTCAAAGTTGTAAACAGGCAGCGCATACACATATCGTAATCCGTCTTGGTTGGTGCAGATATACCCAGCTGGATGATGTGGCTTGTGGGAAGACCTGTCAAGTCCTACATTGAAAAGCGGATATACATCCTCTCTTCTAGATGCATCCCATAACTTATCATTGGTAATTTCCACGACTGTGCCGGCTCTCAATGGTCTTTCCATATTTTGATCTCTTGCGGGAAGACTCCAGTTTACTGAAGGGTTCTTAGCACTTCCAGTAAAATTCAAATTGACTGCCTTGTCACCACCAATATTATTGTAGCTTGTTAGGGTATTTGAAGTATGTTCTCCGTAAACTTTGAAATACCATGGCTCGTAATAATGTGCCTTATCGAATTGCTCAAAATTTCTGGCCGCACTGCCGGTATAATTCCATTTACCGGAAGTATTATCCGCTAAGAGTAGCCCTAAATTTACCCCAGCATGAGCGACTACCGGACCTACTTCAGCACCCAGGCTGGTAGAAGTACTTTTTGATGTGCTCCTGTTATCATAAACAGTACCAATATCGGTACGTAATGGACGAAACATACTGCCTATTCCCTGTCCTTGAATTTTGTAGATATCGTGGATGAGCACTGGTAAAGCCAGATTTGGAGACTCTTTGTGAATAAGTCCATCTCTCTCTCTATTGAAATCAAGTAGGTCTTCATCACCTGCATTCTGTAGATTTTTATAGCCAAAAGCTTTGATAGAAAAATCTTTATCTCGTAGTTTCTGCGTATTGTAAAAGCCTTTCGCATAGGCATTTGGGAAGGCACCCCACCATGCAGCTCCTCCTTTTATTTTAAAGGCCCAGCTTCTGTTTGATATAGGGGTATTCACTACGGGAGTGAATCCATGATTGGCCAATGAGAGAGAGGCGCTGTAATTATTGCCCAGTGGTGCTAAAACATTTTTATTTCCTAATTGAATATTTTCCCTGCGCTGAGTGGAAAGACCTAGTGAGATATCCGTCATTCCAAAACGAGAGTTATATCCTGCACCTAACGAAAATTTATTGATATTGGTAAAGGAATGTAAATCCTGATTGCTGATACTCAAGCTTGGGCTTACATTGAGCCCTTGGTTTTCATCTAGACTGAAATTAAGGCCTAATTCAGCAGATGTTTTTCCGGATGCGGTAGCAAAAGGAAATCCAAATCCACCGTCTAGAGAGTAACCAAAACCATTGTACGTGTTATACCTTGCAGTGAGCCCTAACTCGGTTTGAAGTGGATCTGCGCCAAATACCTCAATTCCCACCCCGGCACACACACCCACTGTATTATTTGATTCCATTTCCTTGGTAGTGCTTATTTCATCTCCATTAAACTCGTCTGGTAATCCCCTTACTTGTCGCGTAATTGCTCCTGCATTGAGAGACCAGCCCAAACCGACCCAGGAGGCTTCTTGCTCGGGAGTAATCCCGGCATGGTAGGAGAGATTAAATGGATAGCCACCATTAGGTCCAGGTAACTCGAACAGAGGAATATTGTAGGAGAAATTGCCTGTGAAGGGATCTACCATTTCCGTGGTGGAAGCCTGTTCAAAATCAGCAAACTCAGGTTGAGACGGACCTGATGTGAGGGCAAAAGAAGAAAAAGGTATTGATAGCTGAAAACCAAAAGTGCTCAACAGAATTGTGGCTATCAGCTTATTGTGTTCTCTAATTAATCTTGTAGGGCTCATAAACAGAATTTATAATAGGTCGTCAAAAACAATGGTTACAGGGTTATCAAACAGTTTGGATTTTATAATTAACGCATCATCCCTGGTAAGAGGCAATCCTACATATTCAAAGGCAAGATTGAACACACGACTTTTCCTTAGATCAAAAGATCGCTCAAAATGAAAGCTAGCAACCGGTAGCGTATCCAATCCATGCCTTAAAAAAATTTCATTTTGCAGTCGAAATGACAAATAATCGATGATGGCAGCTTTCTCATATTTTACAGCGAGAAAATCAATCAGATCTTCGTCTCCATTGGGAGCAATCTCCAAAGTGAAATGATAAAACTCAGGTTGGTCTTCCAAACTTTCAGAAAGGTACTTAAGTGCATATGAAAAATTACTTGATCTGCTGATCGACGATCGACTTTTTTCTCTTTGGCATGAAAACGCCAAAAAAAGTACTGACAACCCGTACAGGTACCGCACCACTACCATCGCCTTCGAATCCAAACTAGTTTTCAAATGCGCCATTTCCATTATTTGTACTACTTCCGCTTGGTTGAATTAGCACAGCATCATCGCCATCCACTTCATTGCAACTTAATACAACAGCATATTCACTGAACCTGCCACATGCGTCAAAACAACTTAAAGTCACCACGTATGGAAGAGAGAAATTCACATTGATCATGGAAACTTCATCTGCCATGCGTAAGGTCTGACTTTGAGGACCAAATATCAACGAGGACTTGTCGAGATTCTCAATGCTCCAGGAAACTTCAAAGGGCCCTGTTCCTCCTGTGATATCGGAATAAAAACTAACAATACTACCCAGATTATTTCCGCAATCTATCGCTATTGGATCCACGCTAATATTTGATGTAAAGTCCGAGACAATTTGCAGGATCATGATTTTAAAAAACTTATCTGGATTGTTACCATCACCTACTTTAAAATGATAAGTGGTATTTGGAATTAGATTCAGCTCTGCAATATCTAAATGATACATACCCTTCAATACCTTATCAGTGCTGAAGCGCGCGACCAAAATGTTCTGATCATCACGTACTTCCCCCAGGAGGAAGCCTGATTTTTGATATTTATCAGAATAGGAGAAGTTCAAATTTGTATTGTGTAGCTCATGGGTGATTTGGTCTGGAAATTCCTTTGCTTTTATTGATCTGAATGAATTGAAGAAAGGCTCTACTTGAGGTAATATCGCATGAGATAAAAAATACCGGGTTTCACTTTGAAACTCTGTGCTTCCCTCTTGCCAAATTAACTTAAATGAGAAAAGCGTATTCTTTTCCAAGTCCTCAATAGTTTCTTGTCCAGAAAGTGTTTCTAAATCAATCACTTGCCAGCTTGAAGCACTACTGTTTTTGTAAAGAAGAGATGGCTCTGTTGCATCCACAGGAATCGAATAGGTTATTGTGCAATCCGAATGATCTTCATCGAATGTTACTTTGCTCGAGATATACGCATCATTAGACAGAGGGTGAATAAAAAGTAGAAGTAGATCAAGCAATACCATAAAATATTAAAAATTTAAACCAAACCGTATCGTCCAAGGTGAGCTTTCGGTGGTTCCATCGATCGTCTCATCTATTACTTGATAAAGCACTTGCACAATCACACTCAGCTTTGCTGATAATTTTGGGGTGAAGCCTGCTCCGGCTGCTAAAGAGGGTGTAGTTCCAGCAGTAGCAGACCTCTGTTCAGAAGATCCTTCCGAAACACTGCCGAAGTAGTGAGTTCCCTCCACTTGAGTATGCAGAATTGGCAAGCAATTCCATCGAAAAAAAGATCTCAGTCCAATATTGGCCTTTAATCTGCGCTGATAAGTTAAGTGTATTGCAGGACCTAAACCTGCTGCAAAATGGCTCCCTAGAGTAAAACCCAGATTTGGATTTAGGGTAATCTGCTGTTCCTCGGAAGGATAAAGCCCGACAATTAGCTCTTTAAAGTAGTTCAGGTTTAAAAACGTTTTTTTCTTGAACACCAATGAACGAATAGAATCGTGCTTATTCAGGATCTTTTTATGGAAAGGCAGCTTAGGAGACAGAGAATCAAGGTGTTGCAAAATTGAATCATTAATTGTCTGCATCGCTACCTGAGAAAAATTCAAATACTGAAATTGATCCATTTGTTGATCCACCTGTTCTCTCATTTGGGATACACTGTCTTTTGTGATTCTGTGGTCAAACAAATGACTGTTTAAGTATTTGTCTTTTAATCTGCGTTGTACATAACCGGAGGTACTTTGCATTCTGCTGTATCGCTCATCCATTTTGGCAACAGGTGTAGACCTCATCATTTTCTTTTCGAACTGCTTGGAATTCTCAGACAGTCCTTCAATTCTTCTAGCACTAATTCTTGCAGTACTTGCCAAGTCGTCTTTTTTGAACGCTGCATCCAATCTATCAGGATATTCTTTTTTTTGTGTATTTAGAGATTCAATTTTTGGCTTTTTCTGCTGTAATGGTGGTAACGATAGAGAATCAAGAATTTCTGGACTTTGAAATCTATTGGAAATTATATTTGGACTCGTTTGAGATTCTAAAAACCTGGGTAACTCTGGTTGCTCTAGTG
>JBCCLV010000089.1:0-17901 GCA_039026695.1 Bacteroidota bacterium | reverse complement strand
GATTCTGAAAAGAAAACCCACAGCAGAAGATTTAGCAATAACAAAGGGCGAAACCATAAAGGTGGCGGAAAGGGTCGCAGAAACAATAACCAAGGAGGAAGGAATCATAACACTAATCGAAGACGCAATTAGTCCTGATCGATTTGACGCTTTGCTACCCTCGGAATTGCATTTTCAATGTTCGGCGCTTTCATGCTTATTAAGTTTTGATCCTCACCTGTAAAATCAATATTGATAGATAAAAATGGCTTCATTTCGCGTAGAAGGCGGCCATCAGCTCTCAGGAGAGATTATCCCACAAGGGGCCAAAAATGAGGCGCTTCAGATATTGTCAGCGGTTCTTCTCACAGATCATGAGGTCACCATTCATAAAATTCCGCAGATTCGAGATGTACTTAAGCTGATTGAGCTTCTCGGTGATTTCGGGGTAGAAATTCGCAAGATAGGACCTGAGTCCTATGCTTTTAAGGCAGCTAACATCCGTTTGGATTTCTTAGATACTGCTGCGTTCAAGGAAAAAGCAAGTGCCCTTCGAGGATCAATCATGATCTTGGGTCCGTTGCTTGCTCGATTTGGAATCGGGAAGATGCCAAAGCCCGGAGGTGATAAGATCGGAAGGCGCAGACTAGATACGCATTTCGTTGGCTTTCAAAAGCTGGGAGCCAAGTTTGAGTATGATTCAAAATCATCATTCTACACCGTAGATGGAGCGAATCTCAAAGGCACTTATTTGCTTTTAGATGAAGCATCCGTTACCGGTACTGCCAATGTAATTATGGCGGCTGTGATGGCAGAGGGCATCACTACGATATATAATGCCGCTTGCGAACCTTACATCCAGCAGCTCTGTAAAATGCTGGTGCGGATGGGGGCTAAGATTGATGGCATTGGTTCCAACCTCTTAAATATTGAAGGGGTGAAGAGCTTGGGCGGTACGGAGCACACGATGCTACCTGATATGATCGAGATCGGGAGTTTTATCGGGATGGCGGCCATGACAGGGTCTGCGTTGAAAATCAAAGATGTGCAGCCTAAGGAGTTGGGGATCATACCGGATACCTTCCGGAGACTAGGAATCAATTTGAATATTGTGGGGAATGATATAGTTATCCCCGCCCATGCGAATTATGAAATAGACTCCTATATCGATGGGTCTATACTCACTATCGCAGATGCCATCTGGCCAGGCCTAACGCCCGATTTACTAAGTGTGATTTTGGTCACTGCTACGCAAGCAAAAGGTACCGTATTGATCCACCAAAAGATGTTTGAAAGCAGGTTGTTTTTTGTTGATAAGCTAATAGACATGGGAGCCCAAATCATCCTGTGTGATCCTCATAGGGCCACAGTGATTGGTCTGGATCGGGCCTATGCACTTCGCGGGATCACTATGACTTCACCAGATATTCGTGCGGGGGTTTCGCTCCTAATTGCTGCAATGTCCGCCGAAGGCGTGAGTACAATTTACAACATTGATCAAATAGATCGTGGTTACCAGTTTATTGATCAGCGCTTGAATGGGTTAGGGGCAAGCATTGAAAGGATATCCTAATTACTTTAGCCAAGTCGCCAAACAAAAAGCCATGCTAATTCAATTTTCACATTCCGCACTTAATTCCGAAGAACTCATAAAGACTGCAGAGCGCTTGATCAATTGTGTTACCCTTAAAGAACACAAGGAAATTTTGGGCAATCGAATCAAAAAGACCAGTGAAGCTTCCAATTACCTGGGGGAGGCGCTAAATCAAAGCCTGTCCAGTGTACATGCTTCAAAGGTCCAGCAAGCCGATCTGGAGCGAGACGATGCATTCCAGGCATTTAAATATGGAGTGCTATCAGCCTCTTATCGCTCTGAATACAGCATGAGAAAGGCGGGAGAACAGCTAGTAGAGATCGTGCGAAAACATGGCTTCAACTTGTACAACCTTAGCTACATTGCCCAAAGTGAGGCCATGAAGGCGCTTTTTGATGAATTGCGAAACAGCCCAGATGAGCTACATAAAGCAGGTATGGAGGCACCACTGAAAGAAATGATCAGTGCAAATGCAGCTTTCAATAAAATCTACACGGACAAAGTAATTACCAGCGATCCGTCTGAGACACCCCAGATTGTGATAGGAAAGGCTGATTTGTCTAAGCAGATTACCCTATTTCTCAACCATGTGGAGTTACTAGTGGAAGATAAGCTTGGTGGTGTAAAAGACTTGGTAGGTAAGGTAAATAAAGTGATCTCTGAAATTATGAAAGAAGTACAAGCGAGAAAGTGAGTGCGCTGCATAATCAAGATTGATTAGCCTCTCTTAAAAATCGCTTATAGGTCTAGATCCCTTTTGTTCAGAATCAAAAATTCAAACAGCGCAAACGCCGCAACCAGAGAATACTCCACTGCAACTACCCAGATAGGCAGTTGAAAACCCAATTCACTGTATCCTAAATAAGTGAGAAACACCGTAAGTGACCAGACGAGTGGAAACCAAAAACCACTGAGGATGCCAAATGCGATCAAAGGGATGATGTACCATGGATGCACTGTTGTAGAGAGGGCTAGATACCCCAAGAGAATCAGAAGAAAGATAAATGGTTGACGCCAACCTTTTCTTGTACCTATCACTGAGATTGCCAGAATGTAAACTACTGAAGTGACAGACAAAGCAGGTCCCAGCTTTGCTATGGGATTATAGCCTAGGATCCAGATACCGACCTCTCTGGCACAATAGTAGATACTGGCGTTAAACTCAAACTTTCTGAAATAGAGATCAAGACTTGCTCCCATTCCATTGATAAAGCTTGCAGACGCCAGTGGCAGTAAAGTCAGTAGACCTACAACGCCTGAGAACACCGAGATCCATGCGAGCCTGGATCTGAGGTTAGAGAAGAGTAGATAGGGGAGATAAATCAAAGGTAAAAGCTTGGTGCCAATGGCCAATCCAAATCCAGCTGCTGAAAACCAGACATTTCTAGTTTTATAGGCATACATTCCAAGGAGCAAGAAAAATACTACCAATCCTTCAAAATGAAGATTTCCAGTAAGTTCCAGGATTACGAGTGGATTGAGAAAGTAGGCGTAAGACCATTTGGGATCTTTGGAGTAGTACGGCAAAATCTTCTTAAGCAACCAAAGCGACCCAAGATCGGCAATCAAAATCACAGTCCGTAGCACGTTGGTACTGGCGAGCCAGCTATCGCCTATTTGTACGCACAACCAAAATAGCCCTTGATTAAGTGGAGGGTAGATAGTGAAATAGTTGGGTGAGTTCAGTCTTTCGTACAGTGCTTCCGTCAATCCGGTAGGGAGATGGTCTAAGTAGAATCCCGGAAGCTCGGCAAATGGATGTAGACCATTTTTTAGTAAATAGCCATCCCACAAAAAGCGATAAATATCATCCGATAAAGCTGGCATTGAGAAAAAGAGCAGTATTCTTGAGGATACACCAAGCCAGAAAAAATAGCTTTTGGGGACATTTTGGAAAAGTAGCAACAAGTAGCTGAAGAAGAACAAGCAGTAAACTGAGAGCAAAAAAGAGCTTTCGTTTCGACCGATGAAATTCCCCAATAAGAAAGCGGAAGCGGCAAAAAGAAGTCCTGCAATAGCAAAGACCTTGAGGTCTTTAGGAGGCATCCTTTACTGGCATGAGCGAGAGGAAGAAAACATATGCAAATCCGATGGACATCATAAGATGGAAAAGCATCAATCCATAGTCTGCGAGAAGCACTCCCGAGATAATACCGTATAGGAAGTAAACTGCAAGTAGTCCTTCAAATAGTGTAACGGGCGTAAAGACTTTTTTAAGGTACTGGTTTCCTTTCCACACGTCCTGCTTGCTTTTCACATTAAATTTTGGTGTTCGAATAAACGGGGTTTTGATTCCCAGGTACCCTTCTACCACTGCAATTGAATTATGAAGGGCCATGCCCATGGAAAAGGCGAGAAATAAAGGAAAATTTAAAACAAAGTATTTAAAAGTATACTCGGGGTGAGAGGCCTTGGCAGAGACCCAATAAAAGAAACCCATGGCTAGAAAGCCAACCACGAAAATGCTACCAAGATCGAAAATGAATTTGATGTCCGGGTGACTGTCCTTGATATATAGCATGGGTATGGATAGCACTGCGGCTATCAAAAGCAGCAGAAATACTGAGCTGTTCAGCAGATGCAGGGTTGCGCGTATTTTATGGTTCCACCCAAGTGAGGATCTTAGCACTTTTCCTAAAGTCTTTCGTGCAGTTTCAGCAGCTCCTTTATTCCACCGATACTGCTGAGATTTTATTGCCGGAATTACAATCGGCAGCTCAGCAGGTGACTCAATTTCCTCCCGATATTTAAAAATCCACCCTTTAAGCTGGGCCCTGTAGCTTAGGTCCAGATCTTCAGTGAGCGTATCGTGCTGCCATCCACCGGCATCCGCAATGCAAGACTTCCTCCAGACTCCCGCAGTTCCATTAAAGTTGATAAAGCTTCCTGCCTGTTCTCTACCTTTTTGCTCCACGGTGAAATGGGCGTCCAGCCAAAACGCTTGTATTTTGGTGAGCAAGCCATAGTCTTTGTTAAGGTGGCTCCATTTCGTTTGGATCATCCCCACTTTGTCATGTGTAAACTTTGGGAGGGTACAGAGCAGAAAATCAGGGTTAGGAATAAAGTCAGCATCAAAAATGGCCAGAAATTCCCCCTTGGAGCAATGCATCCCATGCTGCAGTGCGCCAGCTTTGAACCCAACATTCTCTTTTCTTTGGATGTGCCGGATATTGATGTTTTTGCTTTGATAGAAAGAGACTTTCTTGGAGATGATATCTACGGTCTCATCATTAGAATCGTCTAGTACTTGGATTTCTAGCTTATCCAATGGATAATCCAGTCTACAAACTGCATCTAGCAACCTCTCTACCACGTACTTTTCGTTGAATACCGGCAGTTGCACCGTGACGATTGGATACGATTTCAATTCAACTTCCTGTTCTTTGGCTGTCTTGCGTACTTTCAGGTAATGCCAAGCTAGATTAAACTGTCCCAAGCTGAAGATGCAAATGATGCCTAATGTAAGCGCATATAGAGATATCACGATCCACTCCATCTTATAAGTATTTGAAAATCGTGTAAATGATTTTATATCCTGCCCCGAGTGTTCCTTTGATTGTGCCGCTTACTTTCGATACGCCTATTCTTTGTCTGTAATCCACAGGAACTTCTTTGATAAGCAAATTTAGTTTAGCTGCTTTTAATTGCATCTCGACTGTCCATCCATAGGTTTGGTCCTGCATACCTATCTCCACTAAGCGAGGGTAATCGACAGCCCGAAAAGGGCCAAGATCTGTATATTGAACGCCATATAAGCGCTTAATAAGAAATGTGGCCAGCCAATTTCCAAAAAGCTGCTGAGGTGTCATGCTACCTTTTTCCTTTTTTCCCAAAGCCCGAGAACCGATCACCAGCTCAGCCTCTCCGTTTTGAATAGGTGAGATCAGGTCTTTGATCTGCTCGGGATAATCAGAGTGGTCGCCATCGAGAAACACCACAATATCAGGTAGAGTGGAGGAGGCAGCAATATGTGCAAGTCCTTTGAGGCAGGCATTCCCATACCCTCTGATCGGCTGTTTGAGCGCAGTGGCACCGCGTGATTTTGCTTGCTCAAAAGTGTCATCTGTGGATCCATTATCCACCACAATGATTTCTGATACCATAGATTTCGGTATCTCATCAATTACAAGACCCACTGCATTTCGCTCATTGAACGCAGGGATGATCACACGAACGTCGGGATTCGGAAGCAATTCGAAAGTTTGAGACAAAACTACCCGGTCAGTCCAAAACAAAATTGACGTCTCAAAGACAATGAGCTTCAATGCCTTTCTTAATCAGGAGAGCGTACTCAAATCTCAAGAAACAGGCCTAGCTCATACGATGGATTGGCCAGCACACGCTTTCCTGAGAACGCAGTTCCAATGGCCGCAGTAATTCCAAAGTTCTCCTTCACTTTGTAGATCACTTCTGGCATGAAGCTCAGAAACTCAAGGTTGTTTGCAAAAAGCCCCAACGCTTCGCTTTCAGATGCATTTCCGTTCATCAGCGATTTGATTCCTACCAGTCTCCCAATAATTGTCAGCCTCTTTAAAGTCATTCCCGCCTCTAATCCGTATCTGATTTCCTCAGAAAATCCTTTTGTTCGATTGTTGAAGCCCAGTGTGGCATTGGCATAAAAGGGAGCTGGATAAAAAGAGTGCCCCACATCCATTGAGATCATTTGATTGAATTCTCCATCACCTGTTTGTAGTATTTCGCTTCTTCCCCCTGCAGGATCTCCAAGTGGTAGGCCAAAGGTGATCTTGGCACTGATCACGGTGCTGCCTTTTTGCTTTATTCCGTATTTGAAGCTGACGTTTGTATCCCCTAAAGTTGATACTATTTCTACATTATCAACTGTACCATTTTGTAGTTGAGATTTGTCCAAGGTTGCTCTGGTAAAGAAAGGAAAGAAGATCTCTGTGGTAAGCCTGTCGCTAAGACCGTACTCACTATAAAGTGCGGTACTATAAAAAGCTGTTCCTCGATTGAGCCTCACAATACTCCCGTCTGAGGCGAAATATTGATTCGCAATGATTGCATATTGCGATAGCTTAAAGAAGCCTTTTCCTTTGGCTTTCGTCCATCCTCCTCCGGCAAATAGGCTACTTGAAATAAGCAGTAGAAGCACCGTAAACTTCGTCTTCTGTATCATCACTTTTTAAGATTTGCCAATACCCATAAATTCCAACAATGCCGCTCAGGAGATGTATAGTCAATGCAATTAGGCGGTTTACGTATAGCTAAATAGTCTAGTCGATTGTCTCAGGTTCGGTCTGAATACAAAGCTGAAATTGCTGCAGGGTGCTGTGTATGATCAGTTTTGTTTTCATAAGCATTGATCTTTGGTAACTCATCCATTCCCAGAAGAATGGGTTGATTAAATCGTCCTTCCTCATTCTTATTTTCAAGGTTTAGCACACCACGGGGACATACTGCAGAGCACACTCCACAACCTACACAAGAGGATCGTATGATGTTTTGTCCTCTCTGGGCATACCATCGGACATCAATGCCCATCTCACAATAAGTGGAGCAGTTTCCACAAGAGATACACTGACCTCCATTCGTAGTGATTCTAAACCTGGATTTAAACCGCTGGACCAACCCTAGATAAGCAGCAAGTGGACACCCAAACCGGCACCAAACGCGGTTTCCCATGAAAGGATAAAAACCCGTCCCCACCACTCCAGAGAACATAGACCCAATCATAAATCCGTAGATCGTGCGAATATTTCCGCTAGAAAGCCCAAAGTCACTGCCGTCCACAGGCATGTATTTTGCAAAAACAGATACTTCGCTAAAGACTATACCCAGTGCGAAGAAGCCAACAATTCCCGCGGTTACGTTTCTTACTTTTTTTCCGGTCATATGCGGGTACTTCTTCCGGTGAAGGAAATATAAACCGGCGCCCACTGCTGCGACTATGCTGAGTATTATCCACTTATTAATCGCAAAATAGAAGTCACCACCAAAGAAGTTATACAGGACGAGGGCGGTCATGATGATACCAAACACCAGTACACCATGGATCAGAAATCGCTCTATCTGCCAAGCTTCTGTGGACTTATCTGAAAGCTGCCTGAAAGGGTCTCCGGCAGTTTCTGCAAGACCACCGCAACCACAAACCCATGAGCAATACCACCGTTTTCCAAAAAAGTAAACAAATACGGGCACGCCGATGGCGAACAGCGTGATGCCCCAGACGAACATGAAAATACCCAGCCCTCCCGATTTGGTAAGGGTATCTATATGCCAGGCATCAAAAAAATCATAATCGAGGGGCCACATATTCTTGAAATCGAAGTATGGCTGGTTTAGCCTTACCAGTATTTCTGGCAGCACAAAAGCAAGCGCCAGTTGAAAAAACATCACCGAGAGTGTGCGAAAGATCTGGTATTTACTATGACGGTATTTGACCATCATTCTTGCACCCATTACCAGCACTGAAAATGTATATAGAAAGCCATACAAAAACCACTGGCTAGAGGAAGCACTTGGATTTAGCAGCTTTTGCACTGGATCTACAACGATGATCCAGTTGGTGATGTAGGCAGGAAAAAAGTACAGCAGTATGTAAAAGACCACCAGCAGAGATCCTGCGGAAATGCCCATCCATCCACGATTATTCAATGCATTATGAAAAATGCCATTGTGCTTGATTCCCGGTGGCCCAGCAAGTTTTGCTTGGGGTAAAATAAACATCATTGCTCCGAGCGTCCCAATAAAGTAGATCAGCACAAAAAGCGCCAACTGATTTTCTGCAACCAGTCCAGTTGCGGAAACTCTGGTCAATGCACTGGCGTAATCATCGTAAATCACATCCCCCCAGCGCTGTTCAGCTCTCGCGAGCGTATTGACCTCTTCAATGCCTGCTTTTAAGTGATTTACAAAGGGGACACTTAATGAATACGGTTTCTCAAATGCATACTTTTCTTTCAACACCTGCTGGTGTTCCTCCTTCACAACTGCAAGGAAATTCTTCTCAGTAAGTGTGTAACTGCCCAGGAAGAATGAGGCAAGGAACAAGCCGAAGGAAAAAAGGAAAAAGACAAGCCCAGTGTACCGAATTACCTTCATAAATCACTCTCTTTTTTGGTGCACTGAGCACCTTTGAAATTTCCATTTTCGATTTGATGAAGCCACTCGATCGGTAAAAAAATGGGAGGGGTGCTATCTGCTGATTTAGTATTTCTCATCTAGGTAAAGATCTTCTGAAAGAATCCCCTGCGTTCCTCCTGGATTGCAAGTTCCGGGAATTGTTTATTAAAACCTGCCTGTATGGCTGGCTCGTATCTGGTAAAAAATTCTGAATCAAAATTGGCGGTTTTCAGATGCTTGATCACATAGTCTAGCTTTTTCTCGCTTTGCAACCATTGCTCCCAGATTTCATGCCTGTTTCTTATGCCAAATACATTTACTCCTCTTACTTGAAAGGAAGACTTTTCAAAAACGATTTTGATGCACTTCTTCCCATCCTCTGCTTCCCAGTAAAACTGCCCTTCCTCTTCCTTTAGTTGATTAAGCACTGTACCGTAGGTTTGATATTCAATGTCAAAAAACTTAGCAGAATTGAACCAAATCCCAGGCTTATACTTAGTAGCTCTCCCAGTGAGGGTATGCGCCACTGTCTCGCCCATCATCCTGCCCACATACCAAACTGCTTCAATTGGTCTGCGGTGTGCGGGAGGATTTTTCAGCTGCGCACAATCACCAATTGCATAGACATCTGGAACGCTGGTTTCCAGGTATTCATCCACCAGGATTCCCCGGTCAGTAAGTACTGGCGAGTCCTTTACCAGATCAAGGTTGGGGTGAACACCGACTGTGAGCCCTACAAATTGACATGCTATGCGTTCTCCACTCTTGGTGGTAATTGCCTGCACGCGACCTTTTCCGTCATCATGGATGGCTTCCAGCTCTGTTTCAGGCCTCAGGTCAATATGGTGCTCTTTGATGTGCCTATCCACCAACTTAGCTTCTTCAACAGGTAGTACACCGTTCCAAAAGTGTTTCTCACGGATCAAATAAGTCACCAAAATATTTCTTGAGAGCAGCATTTCGGCCATCTCTACCCCGATGAGACCACCACCAATCACTACCGCACGGTTTACCTTCTTTGTATTTTTTTCCATCAATTCAAGGTCTTGGTAGCTGAAAAGTCCTTGAACTCCCTGGAGGTCTTGTCCCGGCCAGCCAAATTTGTTGGATTGGCTTCCAGTAGCCAATATCAACTTAGAATAGGAGAGTACTTCGCCTTCAGTAAAGCTGAGTTTCTTCTTATCAAAATCAATATCACTTACCCATTCCTTCTTGAGTTCAATTTTATTTTTTTCCCAAAACCAGTCTTCGTAAGGCTTAGTATGGCGAAACTCCATATGTCCCATGTAGATATACATAAGGGCTGTTCGCGAAAAAAAGTAGTCGGTCTCACCAGAAATCACTGTGATTCTGGCCTTGGAAAGCTTTCTGAGGTGTCTTGCTGCCGTGATGCCAGCGATTCCGTTTCCAATAATGACTATGTGCTGCATTCCTTTCTTGCCAGAGGTAGCAATGTAAATAGCATACCTGATAGCTTAGTTCTGAAGATAGCCATATTCATTTCCTTTTGTCAAATAGTTGACATAAAAAGACCAAAACCTTACAAATCTTATTTAGGTTATTTACGTATAATACAATGGTGATTAGGTGAATAGGATGGGAATGATGCGCAAAGGCGTATTTCGGTTAGGTTAGGTTACGATAATCCCATCCGCATGGGCTCCTCCCGGGAGCCCTATTTTTTTGCCTTAAGGTTTTGTGATACTTGCAGAAATTCTTGCACGACTCCATTTTTTAGAAGCTCCGATGGAGTTCCTGTAACGAAATCACGTTCACCATCCATACACCAAAACTCTTTACATACCTCGGCGGCTAGGGCTATTTCGTGCGTAGAAATCAATATGGTTTTTCCTGATTTGGAAAGTTCTTTTAGGTGATCCATTACCTCGACCCTATTTCTCAAATCAAGGTGTGCTGTAGGTTCGTCAAGGATCATTAAATCAGTATCCTGGGCGAGTGCCCTTGCGATCATTACTTTTTGCAACTGTCCATCACTTAGCTCAGCCAGTTAATTTTAACACAGCTAGCAATACGATTGCACAGACTTTCGAACTGAATACCAATTATCAAGGTAAGCTTGCAATTGACGCTGCTGGAAATACTATCGTAATTCCGGTGAATGGGGAAGTTTTTAGATTACCAGCACAGCGTTTCCCGGGACAGCTATCATCAATGACGCCAATTTTATCTCTATTTACGGAGTAGGAGTAGACCCGAAAAATGGCGATAAACTACCTTGGGAGATAGAAAAAGTTTTGCGGATGAGGGAGAAACCTTTATTTACGATGCATCTGGCGCCGCGAAAGCCTCATTTACAAGCGGAAGAGGACCAAATGGATTTATTTTCAATTAGGTAAAGGTGCCATAGAGTGCGCTGGAACTGTCTCAACCACCGTGATCAAACTTAATTGTTTGTATGGTGGTCAAAATTTGCAGAGAATAAAGATATTTATGGCATGATTAAGCTCAAGGATGTCAGCAAATTTGTAGAGACCAAGTACCAGCGCACTTTTATACTTAAAGGCATTGATCTTAAAATTGATGAGGGGGAGTTTGTAAGTATCATGGGGCCTTCCGGGTCAGGGAAGTCAACCTTGCTCAATATCATTGGCATGCTCGATAAACCCTCCGAAGGTGAGTACTTTTTTCTTGACGAGCCGGTGCACACCCTGCGCGAAAAGCGTATTTCGAAAATTCATAAGGAGCATATCGGCTTCATCTTTCAGGCGTATCATCTTATAGATGAGCTTACCGTTTACGAAAACATAGAAACGCCGCTGATTTACCGTGGCATAAAAGGGAAGGAGCGGGCCAGTATGATTGCAGAAATGCTAGACCGTTTCTCCATGGTGGCCAAGAAGGACCTTTTTCCGGAGCAGCTCTCTGGTGGCCAGCAGCAGCTGGTGGGCGTGGTGAGGGCAATTATTGGTAAACCACAGCTCTTACTCGCGGATGAACCCACCGGCAATCTTCACTCTTCTCAAGGGGAAGAAGTAATGGACATTTTGAAGGGTTTACACGCGGAAGGAATGACGATCATTCAAGTAACCCATAATGAAAAGTTTGCTGAATATGGCACCCGCGTGATCAATCTGGAGGATGGAAGGATTGTTTAGTATGCCGGTCCAGTTGCTATTGTATTTGGTTTTTAGACGGTAGCATCCATTACTATTTTAAAATAGCGCTAAATCGAAAGGTTTTGCCAGGGGTCGAAAGATCTCATAAAAGGTTGCTGCTGCACAATTAGGACCTTAGCTATTTTCTTTCCCTCCGTGATTGAGTGCTGATAGATGGGCCGATAGGCATAGTCGTAGCAGAGGTAATAGCGTTTATCCTCTTTTCCGTAGATGCTGGTAAAGTGTCTGAAAGAAAATCCCATTTCTTTAAGTACTTCCTTTCTTAATGTAGCCTTTCCCGTGGGCGACAGGGTTTTTAATATGGTTCTGTTTTTACGAAGCTGCTTATTGAGCAACTGTAGGTCTTTTTCGTGTGCGCTTTGGTGCTGATTGTGGTAGGTAGCTCTGCACTGGTCGCTGCAAAATTTTCTGTCTGATCTTCCGCTGAGTTCACCTCTACATTGAATGCATGTTGCCACTGGAGACATTAGTGAAAATTAATCGTTTGTAAACGAATATAAACGTATATATACGTTTATTAAAATGGATAAATGAAATTATTAGTGGTGTTTTGTATTAATGAATCAGAACACACAAAGAAGTATCACACTGAAGCATGTGGTGATTGATGAGGAAAAGATGATTGGGATACAGTTCCACCCAGACAAGCTTATCCAGGCATTGATCAAGCAACTACCCTCACCGAGGTGGAGCTCTAGGTACAGAATGGTAGTTCTACCCAATACTCGCAATAATCTTAATACTGTATTTGGCCTATTTAAAGGAGTAGCCTGGGTAAATACCCATTACTTTTTTTCAAATCGACCCCTGCATCAGGGAAGTGAGCCGCTATGTATTGACCAGTTTAGGAATAGGAACCTTCCATCCACCTACGTGCCATGCCCGGAAAGCTACTTACAAAAACTAGAGATAAGGAAATATGCTTTGAGCACAGCAAGGACCTATATTGCGCTGTTTGAGAAGTTTTTAAATCACTTTCCAAATCAGTCGGTATCGCAGCTATCCGATAGAGAGGTACGGGAGTATCTTCAAAATTTAGTGAGTCAAAAAAAATCAGATAGCTACTTGAACTCAAGTATCAATGCCATTAAGTTTTATTACGAAGTGGTGCTAGGGATGCCCAATACTTTCTACGAAATAGAAAGACCTATCAGAAAGGAGCCGCTACCTAAAGTGATTGGCAAGGCCGAAGTATTGCGGATGATACGGATGACCTCCAATCTGAAGCATAAATGTATGATTAGCTTGTTGTATTCCGCCGGACTCAGAAGACAAGAACTGCTGAACCTGGAAATATCGGACATAAATAGTGATCGAATGTGTGTAATGGTGCGGCAGGGTAAGGGAAAGAAGGACAGAATTACGCTTTTAAGTAAGTCTGCATTGGAAGACTTGCGTGCATATTACATAGCCTACAAGCCTAACAAGTTTTTGTTTGAAGGTGAGGAGGGCGGTGCTTATTCAGGCACCAGCTTAGCTAATGTGGTGCGAAAGGCAGCGCTGCGTGCCGGGATTAGAAGTAAAGTCACGCCACATGTACTCAGGCATTCTTTTGCTACACACTTGCTGGAAAGTGGAACTGATTTACGGTATATACAAGCACTATTAGGACATAATAGCAGCAGGACTACCGAGATTTACACACATGTAGCGACTCACGTGTTTAAGCAAATCAAAAATCCACTAGATTTGGAATAAAACATAGTGCGAATAAACGCCATTGTGTTTATTCGGATGTTATCTCCAATAGTCACCAGATCAAATGAAATTGCTAACAGCCACGATCTTCGTAATTCTTTTTACTGGTTCAACATGTTTTCAATTTGAACAACCGATAAAATCTGATATCAAAAGAATTGAGAAACAATTTGAATCTGAACAATTCAAACCAAAATCAATGGTCTTTCTAGCAGACGACTTCTTTCCTAACGCTGGAACCTATGATCTTGAACAACCATTGGTATACGTACGAACTGACAAGCAATTCCACGTCCAACCCGAGGTGAAGTACTACTTTACTCCTGACGACACTGTAAGACTGATAACTCATTCTTGGGATACTAAGGGAGTATCTAAAAACATCAACTACAACCAAGATTTCTCAAAATCAAGAGAACAGGATATTGATCAGTGGAACTCTAAATTCAACCAACTGCAAAGCGAGATAACTTCTGAACTAGGAACTCCGACTGAGGGAACAGGAGAGCTTAAGAGTAAATCAAAAAGCGGATATGGCGTCTGGAAGGAACGAAATTTGAAGTGGAAAGCGAACGGATGCACAACTGAACTTAAAATGATTTGGACTGAACAAGACACGCAACTTTCAGAAGGTATCCGACTTGTGCCAACTTTTAGAATTCGTAGCAAAACCTACTGGAATTAAAGGAGATAACAAACGATATGGTCGCATTGCCTTACTTAGCTATTTGCCAAGTTCCTGCTTAACATCCCGCTTATCTGCCGCCAAGAAAGTGAAGTGCTTTCTACTTTCTTCTGCTCGTGGGAGTTTTTGCCTATGTGGCGCAGTGCCAATCTGATAATTTGAATGCACCGACAGATAAGCTACTTTTATCGCAATTAACAAAGCTCGGAGGCCACAGCGCCATATCTGAGCGTTGTGCTTCATAAGTGAGATGATTTATTCTGAGTTATACCAATTACTTAACGAGAACGGAGTTAGGGGTACTGAACACCTTCATAAACTTCAAAGAAAGCAAGGGAGACAAGGAGCAAAATCCTACGGATTAAGAAAAGAAGTTTTTGAAGCACTTGAAGATGTATACAAAAATCTCTCATCTGCTCCAATGCCAATTCGTGGAGTTTCTCTTTGCTTGGATGCATCAAAACAGAATTCGATCCCTGATATGTTGGTGCGCAAGTGTTTGTTATTTGGTGAAACATCAACTCTTTTGGTAAAGGGTGCTTGGAAAGTTCAAGGCCCAAGGAAAAGTGGAGCATCCTTTTCTGATGAATATGACTATGTAGTGCCTAAAAATCTGATTGAATTCATTCTGAAACATAAAAATATAGTTGAAGATGGATTAGTGGTTCCAATACCAAATGAAATAAAGACTCTTGAACGTTCTCGTATTCCAACTCAACTATCTGCCGTCAAGGATGCATTGCCAGTTAGTTTAAAGCACCAAGGGGTTCTGGCTCAACTAACTGAGGACGAACTATTAAAAAAGCCTTCAAGATCAGGATATGCAAATCTTCTCCTCCCTTCTCTAGACAACTGGAGTGTAGAAGAAGTGAGAAATTTAAGATATGAATTGAATGACTCTTTTTTAGCATTTCATAGGCAACTAAGGAATCAACTCAAGTCATCATCAGAACTTACAACAGAAGATAAGCTGATAGAACTAATGCTACAGACGGATGATGAAATCAGAAAGCTTCACTCAGAAATCAAAACTGTGAAAAAGGAAGCAAGAAACAGAGGAATTAAAACAGCAGTAGATTTAGCGAGTGCAGTATTGGTGGCATTAATACCTCAACCACTAGCGACTATTGTAGGAAATATTTTTGGTAAGTCAACTATCAGTAAATCAGTCGACTCTGCATTTTCAGTAGGCAAAAAATTCAGCGAACTTAGAAAAAACGATTTCTATTTTGCTTGGAAAATAGGATTCGGGAAAAACGAAGCACAACAAACGATATAGCACATGCCTCTAAGTGGTTACTTGATACTTTTTTGCAAATCCGATACTTTAGTAGATATTAAATGAGTTCAGAGGCACGTGCCATATCTGGACGTTATCTTTCATATCTGCATCATGACAGAATCAGCTCTTAAAAAGTATTTCGAAGGAACTTTATCAACTGACGAACTCAGGAATAACCTGAAAGGAACAGTTCAACAAACAAGCCATGATGTATTTTCCTATCAAGTTGATACCCTAACCAACGGAAACTTTCAACTAAAGAACAGTCACCTAATTCAACTTTGCAATGATGCGCTCGATGGTCAACTTAACCCTGAGCATCTTGACATAATTTCCTTTGCTCTGATTGGTTCTGATTATTTCGAATGGGACTCTGACAGGATTTCCGAAACACTTTTCAACTGGAATAACCAAACCATTGATTATCCAGTAACTCGAACCAACCTTGAACTGTGGAGACTTTTCCTCGAATCTGGTGACAACCAACTTCAAAAGCATAACATCTGGAACGTTCACATCGAACCACAGAAAGAAACTTGCCGAAATCATGATTCTAAATGGGTTCCAGTTAACAAGAAACTGAACATCGGACTTGGAGGGAAATTGAACCAAGAACCAATTCATGGCCTAAGACATCCCGCTGAACAGGGAACAACTGGCTGGTTCATTTGGACAGGCGACTACTCAGAAGACCCAGATTTTTTCAAACCTCTTTGTGCTGAACATCTTCTCCAGATGAAACCCGAACTCATTCGCTTTCTTGGACTCGAACCTGGGTATCGGTTTCTAACGGACAACTCAGGATACATTGACATTTGGAAAGACGAACAACTCCTAGAAATCTAGACGAAAGATAACAATCGCTAGCACGAATGCGCCAAAGTGCTTCTTGCCAGTTTCTCCTGATCCTCACCGCTCCACTAGCCATTCTGGGTCAGCACCTCACCTAGCCTCATTCGTGCTTCTGGAATAGTCTTTCTCAACACAGTGTTTCATAGCTACCGTTGTAGGTGTTGGCTAGCAGAGCTATCTTAGTGCTTTCTGCCAAGTTCGGGGCGCACTCCTGCTAGCTTGGCGTTATGTGCAAAAAAATTAAAAATAATGAAGAGTTATGTATTAAACCTTGTTACTCTATTAGTTACAATTTCGTGTGGAATTGAAAACGATAGAGAAAGAATTAGAAGCAACGAAAATTTAGTAGATACGCTTCAGTCTCAATTAGAGGAAATCGTTAATAAGCATATGCAAACTGCATTAAATGACACACTTATAAATTCGTTTTCAATAGGTGTTCATAATCAAGGCTATGCTTATACATTCCATTTAGGGGGACTCACACAAGGAAGAAACGATAGTCCCAATGATAACACTATATATGAAATAGCATCAGTAACTAAAACCTTCACAGGGACACTTACTGCGAAAGCTATTTTGGATGGAAAATTGAATTTAGATGATGACATTAGAAAATATTTGCCTCAACCTTATCCCAATTTAGAGT
This sequence comes from Bacteroidota bacterium, assembly GCA_039026695.1. Taxonomy (GTDB): domain Bacteria; phylum Bacteroidota; class Bacteroidia; order Cytophagales; family Cyclobacteriaceae; genus Ekhidna. Next base: position 942 of record JBCCLV010000089.1, on the reverse strand, counting down.
ACGAAGGACACCCAATAAGAATTCAACACTTGCTGACACATACAAGTGGATTACCAAGTGGTATATTGGGGATGCCTAATGTAGAAAGAGATTTAAATGAAATTGAGTTTAATAAAGCTTACCTGAAATTTGAAAATCAAGCCACGAGATCAGATTTTTTCAAGCACTTGTCAAAAGTTTCAATTAAAGAAATACCAGGAAGTAAGTTTAATTACTCAAATCCAGGTTCTAACTTAATGGGTTACATATTGGGCAAAGTATATGACAAACCCTTTCAAAAATTAATTGAAGAGGATATTTTATCTAAAGCTAAAATGAATAATACTTATTTCCGTGTTCCTGAAAAAGAGAGGTATCGAATAGCAAATGGATATCTTCTGGATATGCCAGCACCTGAAACAAAATTATCAGAGACGCTATGGGGAGCAGAAGGTGCATTGAAATCTACGATTACAGATATGCTTAATTATATTGATTTTCAATTCAAAGAAATTGATTTGGTAAAAGAGTCTCATCGAAAGATATATGAAATTGATAAGGATTACTGGATCGGATATTACTGGTGGTCAATTGAAAATCAAAATCATGATTTGCATCTTAGACATGATGGTGGAATTACAAGAGGAAAAACGGTATTAGTAATTTATCCAGAGCAGAAAATTGGCATTTGTGTTTTCACCAATCAATCTTCAATGACCATTATTAACACACTAAGCGAATTAACATATAATATTTACAACGATTTAAAAGAATTGAATAAATAATGCACATAACATGGTATAAACGACTATACTCGCTACCGCTCACACAGCGTTTATACATTCGTTATCTTTCATATCTGCATCATGACAGAATCAGCTCTTAAAAAGTATTTCGAAGGAACTTTATCAACTGACGAACTCAGGAATAACCTGAAAGGAACAGTTCAACAAACAAGCCATG
>JBCCLV010000088.1:0-17989 GCA_039026695.1 Bacteroidota bacterium | reverse complement strand
TTCACCCAAAAAGATTCGCTGGCTCAGATTTCGGGAGACAGTTATGGCTATAGCCTCTTTACTCGCTACGACATCAAAAAAAGCTATTTCATTTGGGGCGAAGGAGAATTCCAAGTGGAGAAATCACTTTTTGGCACTGAAATGGTTTCAGATCCCTCCTGGCAGCAGGCTTACTTGCTAGGATTTGGAAAAGAGTTTAACGTTGGGCCTGTAAATATTATGAGCCTCATTCTCTACGACTTCAATTTTCAGAATAACTCCATCAACAATCGGCCCTGGGTATTTCGAATCGGGTGGAGGTTGTGACTACTTAGCTCAAGTTCCTTTTGCGTAAGCGAAAATCTAGACGCTTGCAAAAATCATCCACCTCCAATACTACGTTGAAAGCAAATACTCCTTGAACTTCTCATAATCAGCAGCAATTAGGGTTGCCACTTGAGAAAAAAACGCAGCTGGCTCAAAAGAAATGAGGTATTTTCGTAAAGCGTCTGGTCACATACACTTTGTCAGAGCTAGTTCTTGATTGGCATGCGACTGAATTCTTTGCTCCTGTCAAATAAGTAGCGATAGGTGTGGTGGGTTTTCACAATGTCTCCACCTACCTGCTTAGCAACCGTGATCATCTTTGGATTAAAATCCCCAATCCAGTTCATCTCAAGCTCTTCATATCTGGTGTACTTATCTTGTAGCATTTCACGAATTGCCAGAATCATTGCCCCATCAACGCCTTTACCTTGATGAGCCGGAGAAATCCCGAATACCAAGCCAAGAATTTTGGTGTTGGTTCTTCGAATTTTGTGGTATAAAAATTTGAGCTTACCGATTAAATCCAACTTTCCGTTCACATGCTTGAAAACCTGGTTAAGCTCGGGAATATTGATGTAAAACCCCACTGGTTCATCCTTGTGGTAGGCAAACCACATGATCTTTTCGTCCATGATCGGCTTCATTTTCTTAATGATTGCAGTCGCCTGAATGGATGTCATTTTAGCAACCCCTGAATGACTGGCCCATGCATCGTTGTAGACTTTTCGAAAGTCTTCTGCGTATTTAGGAAGTCGCCGCTTTTCTATGTGCTTAAAGGAGTAATCTGGATCCTCAAGAGCCTTATCTGCTTTTTCGTAGAGACGGTCGCTTAGCGGGTCTTGAATCGGCCTGCCAAAAGTGTACTGCTTAAAATACATCTGGAAGCCGTACTCCTCAAATAAGTCCCTGTAGTAGGGAAAATGATAGTTGCACTGATAATTAGGGGGTCTATGAAAACCATCTACCAGCAGTCCCCACCAAGTATCTCGATCTCCGAAATTGATTGGGCCATCCATCGCTTCCATACCCTGGGATTCAAGCCACTTTTTCCCCGTATCAAAGAGAAGGTTAGCTGCCTCTTGGTCCTCTATGCACTCAAAAAAACCCACGCCACCGGTAGGCTGATCATTGTTTTTATTGACCGTTTTGTCATTGGCAAACGCTGCAATTCTTCCTACAACCTCCTTGTGCTCATTTAGCAGTATCCACCTACTACATCTGCCGTGTCTAAAGTACTTGTTAACCTTAGCATCAAAAATGCCATTTACATCTTTATCGAGTGGTCTGATCCAGTTTGGCTCATTTTTATAAAGCTGAACCGGAAGCATTAAAAAGTCCTTCTCGGTTTTGGGATCAGCAACTGCTACAATTTCCATGAGTTCAAATTAGGCAATACCAACGGACCTACAGTCTAATTCTAGGGCAACATCACTTTTTCTAGAATTGAGTTTTTGTTTGTCCCTAAAATAAAATGTGTCCTAAGCAAACGAGAAAGTCGTAAAAAGAGCAACTCAGTGGTTGCCAACTTACTGCTTTACAATTCTCATTTTTTTAATAGATTCTTCATTTGTCAACTTCAAAACATAGACACCTTTCGCGTAATTACTGATGTCTAATGAGAAGTGCTTATTTGCTACTTCTGAGTAGACCATCGTTCCTGAGGCACTGATAAGCTCCACCTTCGTATTTGGCCTTTCAATCTTCAGGAAGATATTGTCTGCTGAAAAAGTAGGGTACACTAATACCTCTTCAACGATCCCCAGTGCTGTACTTTCCACTGTAACAAAATCCCTCAAAACAAGCTCATCTTGGGTATCCCCTTCTAAAACCAGCGATACATCATAAACGCCTGAGACCTGATACGAAACTACGGGGGATTCCTCCGAGGACTTAAATGGTGTCCCTCCTGGAAAAGTCCAGTCCCAGCTTGTAGGGTTACCTTCATAAGTCACTGAATATTGGATTTGACCTTGTTCAGGTATTATTTGAGTGTCTGCTGAGATGCCCTCAATTGCGACTTTATCCAAGACCTTCACAAGATTTTTTAACTCCAGACCATTTAGCTTCACAGAATACACTCCTTCAGAAGCGTAATTCACTTGTGGTTCTGGATCAGAAGAGGTGGCCGGAACTCCTCCTTCAAACTCCCAGCTGTAGCTTGGCGAAACTCCTTCCGGAAAATCAGCAGAAAATACCACATTGTCCCCTTCAGTAATGGTAGAAAGATCAGAATCTATTTTGGCAATATCAGGAGGTGAGATCAGGTCTGCAGACCACAAGCCTCTACCGTAAGTCGCCGCTACGATCTTCTGAGATCTATACTGAATCTCAAGCTCTGTCACCATCACGCTCGGCAATCCTTCAAACCAAGGCTCCCAGCCGGCAGATGAATTATTTTTTTGAAAGACTCCAATGTCGGTCCCGACATAAAGCTGATCATCGGAGAAGCGCTGATGTACAATACAATTGATTGGCACATTTGGCAATCCATCTGAAATATTTTCCCAAGTGTCTCCACCATCAACAGACTGAAACACCTTGGAACCCTCTGTGTAGCCAGAAAAAGATGCCCAGACTTTGTTTGCATCATTTTCAGAAACGAACAGATAAGTTAAAAATTCAGTGGGAAGACCAGCACTGATATTTTCCCACGTATCGCCACCATTCGTAGTACGGAAAGTATTGAAGCCGGTTGAGGTATACATCACCTCGGGATTTATTGTAGAGACCTGTAAACTCTTCAAGGTTTCAGTTGAGCTGAAATTAGACAGTTTGTTCCAGGAATTAGCGGTATTTGAATACTCCCATACGTCAGCGTAGCCTGCATAGAGGATGTCGCTGTTTTTGGGATGTAGCATATATGGTGTGACCCAATATCCAGTTCCTTCCAGATTGCCACTTATATAATCGATATTTCCCGCTCCTTGATTGTCAAATCGCATAATACCTCCAAATTGGAAAGTGGCGTAAATGACTCCATCTTGCGAAGGATCAACCACTGCCTCCATGCCATCAGCACCAAAAATGTGAGTCCAGCTATCCCCAGTCAATATATTGCTACCATTGTCTTGTGCACCGGCAACCAAGACAGATGCATCGTTTGGATCAAGACCTAGTCGGTAAAGTTGTGTGTTGTTTAAGCCAGTAGACAGATCCTGCCAAGTCTGCCCGAAATCTTCTGATTTCCAAATTCCGCCATCGCATCCAGCGTATAATTCTCCGTTAAGTATATCAATTGTGTGGTTATCAGCATGTACATAATTTTCTACGTCGTTTTGGTCGTAGATCCAGTAATTCAAAATTTGCGACTCGCCTTCTTCATCGAACCAGGTCTGTCCGCCATCTTTAGAATTCCAAACGTGAATACCGCTGATGTAGATGTCTTCTGCATCTTCAGGATTTACTGCGATGGCCAAGTCATACCAACCCTGGCCGCCATCCTCATCACCAGTCTTTGAATATCCGAGTACATTGGGACTATCCGACTGTAGGGTAAAAGTCAAGCCAGCATCTTCGGACCTGTATACACCTCCGTATGCACCACTTGAAGAAGACGCCAAAATGTAGAGGTAATCAGGGTTGGCAGAAGAAACCCCTAAAACAGTTCTTCCTAATCCATTAAGTGGAGTAGTTATCCGATCCCAGGTATCTCCTCCATCTGTAGATCGGTGTAAAAAACGAGTACCGTTTGTGCTTGCATAAATCACTTGTGGATCATCCGGCTTAAAAGCAAGATCAACTACAGATGCAGTATTTACCTGCTGCCAAGTATTCGCACCGTCTGTGGACTTCCATATTCCTCTGTTTCCAGCTATCAATAATGTGTCGCTATTTTCTGGGTACACAAGCATGCGATACATCCGATTAAAGTCGTTAGGCTCAGGGGAGAAGTTTGAATCATTGGCCCAATCGGCACCCCCATCCGTGGACTTGAAGACGCCAATACTATAGGTATCACCGCCATACGCATCTCCGGTAAGCACGTACATCTTTTCTGGATCTTTAGGGTCGATGTAAAAGTCTGTTACCCCGAGTACTGGAAAAACCTCAGAAAGCGTTTCCCAATCATTCCCTCCATTTTCACTTTTCCAAAGCCCGCCGCTTGGAGTCCCGACAAAAAGTGTATTTGGTTCATTGGGGTGAATGTCTATGGAATTGACGCGACCCATGCCAGGATTGTACCCCCAGGTACCATTGTTCCAAGAATACGGTCCCATAGGTTCCCAGCTATCTTCCGAAAATGTGGTCCTCGCTTGTGATTGTAAAAGCTCTTGCTTCTCACGCAGAAAATGCGCTGCTGCAGTATTGGCTAGCGTTCCATCCTTCAAGAGCCTAGGCCGGTTTTTATACTCCCATCTTTTGAATTGCTTGTATCCATTTCCCTTTTTTACAATCCTACCATCCCACTCCTCATAAAAGGCCTCCTGTATTCTTGCGAAATCCCGTTCTCCCTCCATTAATAGCTGCTGCCATTTTTGCCCATCCGCGAAAAAACACGACAACAACGCACCTACGATCGCTATTTTTTTCATTCCTTTATCTCTCTAAATCTTCTACTCTACAACATAGGTAAAATTAAGGAACCTTAAGAGAAAGTAAATGAAGGCTATTTTAATTATACATGTCGTTTTAATCTCTGCATTACTTTGCGTCTGCACATCACCAAAGCAGATTTCTGAGAAAGGAAGTGTCAGCGCAAAAAAGTTGAAAGAAGCGTATAGTGGAGAGGTTACATTCACTTTGATAAATGAATTTGAGGAGAAAGTTCAAATTGAATCCGTACGTCATATTTACATCGAAAGGCACGAGGGTGAATCTTGGAATAGCATCCCCTACATTCCATGCAAGTGCGGAACGCCTTGTAGGCCGGCAGAGGCAGTCAGTTTGAATTCAGGGGCAAGCCTAGAGGTACGCTGGGAAGCAGTAGAAAGAAGTTGCGAACGAACAAACGGAAATCCAGTACCCAACACGGTAGAAGAACCCGCCATCCCAGGAGAATACAGGATGATATTTACCATTAACAGAAGTCAAAATGGTTTGCGCATTGCTCCAGACCAGCTCATTGTACCTTTTCAAATCAAATAAATAGCGCTTTTGGTGGCAACTCTTATGTAAGGTGGTGATCAATATTAATAGTTTTACCAGAGAAACTCTAACCTAGCTCCTGACAGTGTCTTCTACAGAAATCATTATGTACTTAGGATTCTTAATGGCGGCTTATTCTGTCATAGGGAATGATGTAATCCAGACACTTGGTACTTTTTTGAGTTCAAATGAGCAGAGGCCTTGGTGGATTCTTGCCCTTTTTGCGGGAGGACTGCTCAGCCTTACTTTGATATATGGATGGGTAGTAAACGATGGGGACGTGAGTTACGGCCGGCTGCTCGGGGATGGAGGTTTTGAAGAACCTCGATACAAAAGCCCAGTAGACAAAGAAGGATTTGGCTGGCCTTATTTACTTCCTCCCATTATCCTTCTGGTCCTGACAAGGGTGGGTGTGCCAGTAAGCACATCCTTCATGATTCTTACTTTCTTTAATGCCAAGAATCTATACGACATGGTGGTCAAGTCCATGTCTGGATATCTCGTAGCATTTTTTGCCGCTATTCTGCTTTATGCGTTGATCAGCAAAACGCTAGAAAAGCGCTTTGAAAGAAGTAAACCCACACCTAATGAAATAAGGTATTGGACGATTGCGCAATGGTGCTCCACCGGTTTTTTGTGGAGCCAGTGGCTTATTCAAGATTTTGCAAATATCTATGTCTACCTAGATAGACAAGTGAGTTTCAGCACCTTAATCGTTACCCTCGTCGTTTTCTGGATATTGATCGGATACATCTTTTATTCTAAAGGCGGTGCAATCCAATCCATAGTAAAAGCAAAAACAAACACAACCGATATTCGCTCCGCCACAATTATTGACTTGATGTTTGCACTGATACTCTTTTTCTTCAAAGAGCTCAATAACATTCCTATGAGCACCACCTGGGTATTTCTTGGGCTCCTTGCGGGCAGAGAACTTGCCATTCGGTACTTTGGTAATGGCGCTGTACCTAACAGCACACTCAAGGATCTGGGTCAGGACTTGGGAAAAGTGTTTTTGGGGCTGGGCATCAGCGTAGGTTTGGTGTTTCTGATCCAAGCAATCGTTTAAACAGCACTCGCTAGACCAGGCAGTAGATACTAACTGTCGCTCTGAAGCTCATTCAAGGCCAAGTAGGCCAAAAGACCCATCCCCGTAGTGAGCGCCTTTTCGTCAATATCGAATGTAGGGGTATGAACCCCCGAAGTGATGCCCCTTGCTTCATTTCTGGTTCCTAAGCGATAAAAACAGCCAGGCACCTGGTGGGTGTAAAAAGCAAAGTCTTCGGCAGCCATCCAAAGATCCAGATCAAGCACATTCTCTGGTCCCATGTAGTCTTTTGCAGCTTCAATATTTCTTTGCGTATAATCATCCTCATTGATCAAAAAAGGATAACCCGCTACGATATTTACCTCGCAGGATCCCCCCAAAGACTTTGCAATACCTGTAGCTATTTCTTTGATGGACGCTAAAGCAGCTTTTCTCCAGTCTTCGTCAAAAGTGCGAAAAGTACCGTCAATTTTTACTTCATTGGGAATTACGTTGTTGGCACTACCTCCGGAAATCTTTCCAAATGAAAGTACAGATGGAACCTTAGGATTAGCCTTACGGCTTACAATCTGCTGCAATGCCACCAAAATTTGGGCTGAGATGGCAACAGGGTCGATAAAACTTTCTGGCATAGCTGCATGACCGCCTTTACCTTTTACGGTAAGGTAAATCTCATCTGCACTTGCCATGTATTTTCCCTTCCTGAATCCGACTTTACCTTCAGGAATGAGAGGCATCACGTGCTGACCTAGAATTTTTGCGGGGGTGGGATCCTTGAGTATTCCTTCTTTGATCAATACCGAAGCGCCTCCAGGAGCACGCTCTTCTCCAGGCTGAAAAATGAACCTGATGGTTCCCGAAAACTCCTCCTTTAGCTCATTTAAGATGTGTGCTGCTCCAAGCAGACTAGCAGTATGCACATCGTGCCCGCAGGCATGCATGATTCCCTCTTTTGTTGACTTATAGGGCACGTTGTTCGCTTCCAGAATCGGTAGCGCATCTATGTCTGCTCGCAATGCGAGTACTTTGCCTTCTTTACCCTGTTTATTTCCCTTTAGATCTAAAGTAACTCCAGTATTCCCTACCCGCTGTACTGCCGAAAATCCAATGTTTTTGAGCTTTCCTTCAATAAAGGCAGCGGTTTCGTATTCCTCAAAAGACAGCTCAGGATGTTGGTGCAGGTGCCTTCTGATTGAAAGTACTTCTGCCTTCTGGGCTTCTGCCAGGTTCTTGATTTCTGAAATGAGACTACTCATAGGAGATTACCAGTCTTTCGGGTATCAGTAATGCGTTTGGAAAAGACGCTTTGACCTCATTATAAATACGATTGGCCTCAAGACGATCTGTAAACTTGCCGCCCCTTACCCTGAAATTGGGTTGCCGATAGCTAATTTTTGATTCCAACTCTGGAAACTGCTCTATGACCATGGTCAGCGCCTCATTTGCCTCATCGCGGGTAGTCCCTGAGTACACTTGAATCACATAACCATCCACCCTTCTGCCTGCCTTGTTTCGCTCGTACGAAATCTTGGCTATGCTATCAAGCTCTTCTTTAAGGTGATTGCTAAGCGGAGTATATCCTTCTTTTACTTTCAGCTCAGCTGGCGACTCTGTTTGCAGATCTGTAAGCTGCGGGCGATGCACACTCAAGTCTTCTGAATATCCGCTAGAAGATGATGCAGGTACTTTTGCTTTGCACGCTACAAGCGCTAGCAACAAAATCAATCGATGAGTACGCATTTGTTATTCTTAATGTCGTCTTCCACCGTTTTAAACTTTACGTCTTTCTTCACAGAGCCATCTGCGTACTGCACATTTACACGCTGATTTCTACTGGCTATCTTTTGGGATTGTACCGGTTGCGTTTGCTGCTGCACGGGAGGTCTATTGCCACTATCCGGACCGGCTAGTGCTGACCTACTTTCCGCTTTTTGCTCTCTGTAGTTTCGGGCGGTTCTTTGTTGCTGCGCAGCTTGGACCTCATCTGCCTCCTGTACGGGAATTTCCGCCTTCATCAAGAATGAAACTGTATCTTCGTTTACCCGACCGATGAAACGCTTAAACATCTCAAACCCTTCAAACTTGTAAACCAGAAGCGGATCCTTCTGCTCGTACTGGGCATTACGAACGCTTTGTCGCAAATCATCCATGTCACGTAAGTGCTCTTTCCACAAGGTGTCAATAGTAGCCAGCGCAATCATCTTTTCCATTTCTTTGATGACTTCCTGACCCTCCGTACTTACCGCTCTTTTTAGATTTACTGAGGTACCAATCTGCTTTTTGCCATCTGTAAATGGCACCAGTATGTTCTCAAGTGTGCCTCCTCGCCTCAGTTCTAGCTGCTTAAGTATGGGCAGTGCCTTATCCTTGATTAGCTGATTTTTTTGGGTATATCCCTGCAATGCCTCATCATACAGTCGTGTGCTCAAAGTCGCCTCATCGGACTTTTCAAGGTCTTCCTGAGTAATTTGAAAGTCAAGCCCGAGTATACTGATCGCGTTCAGCTTTAAGCTGTCAAGATCATTCTGAACCTTGGCATTAAAGACTATGTCTTCACATGTCTCAAATAGCATATTTAGTATGTCCAGATCCAGGCGGTCCCCGTATAAAGCATTTTTACGGCGCTTGTAAATCACCTCACGCTGGCTATTCATCACATCATCATACTCCAGTAGATTCTTCCTGATTGCGAAGTTGTTTTCTTCAACTTTCTTTTGCGCTCGCTCTATTGACTTGGTGATCATTCCGTGCTGGATCACCTCGCCTTCCTGAAGCCCGAGCCTATCCATGATTTTGGCCACACGATCAGACATGAAAAGCCTCATGAGATTGTCTTCCAGCGATACATAAAACTGGGATGATCCAGGATCGCCTTGCCGCCCTGATCTTCCGCGCAATTGACGGTCCACTCGGCGAGACTCATGACGTTCCGTACCAATAATGGCTAATCCGCCGGCCTCCTTCACTTCCGACGTAAGCTTGATATCTGTACCCCTACCGGCCATGTTTGTAGCAATCGTGACAGTACCTGGCTTCCCGGCTTCTGCCACCACGTCGGCCTCCTTGGCGTGCTGCTTGGCATTCAATACCTGGTGGCGGATATTTCGTATTTTCAACATTCGGCTGAGTACCTCAGAGATCTCTACCGAAGTGGTTCCTACCAAAACAGGTCTTCCCTTTTTTGTAAGCTCTACAACTTCTTCTGCAACCGCATTGAATTTTTCACGCATAGTCTTATAAACCTTGTCGTTTTCATCTTTCCTCGCAATAGGTCGGTTGGTTGGGATCACCACTACATCCAGCTTGTAAATATCCCAGAATTCACCTGCCTCTGTTTCTGCTGTTCCAGTCATACCAGCCAGCTTGTGGTACATCCTGAAGTAGTTCTGTAGCGTGATGGTGGCGTAGGTCTGCGTGGCGTCTTCCACCTTTACATTTTCTTTCGCTTCAATTGCCTGATGAAGCCCGTCGGAGTAGCGCCGGCCTTCCATGATACGGCCTGTTTGCTCGTCTACAATCTTCACTTTGTCTTCCATCACCACGTACTCCGTATCTTTCTCGTACATGCAATAAGCTTTGAGCAGCTGATTGACAGAGTGAATTCGCTGGCCCTTAATATTATAGTCTCGAATGATCTGTTCTTTCTTCTCTAGCTTATCTTTTTCGCTTACTGACTCATCTTTTTCTAGCTCGGCAATTTCAGAACCGATATCCGGAAGAATAAAAAAGCTGGCATCCTCACCTTCTTTGGTAATCAAATCAATTCCTTTTTCGGTCAGGTCAATACTGTTCAGCTTTTCGTCTATCGTGAAGAAAAGCGGCTCATCCGCTTCTGGCATTTTCTTTTGATTGTCTGCCAAATAGACATTCTCTGTTTTCTGCAACAGTTGCTTGATTCCTGTCTCGCTCTGGTATTTGATCAGCGGCTTGTACTTAGGAAGACCCCTGTAAGCTCGGAATAGCGGCAGCCCTCCGTCCGCTTCATTTCCAGACTTGATCTGTTTTTTGGCGTCATTTAAATAATCGCCGACTAGCTTTTTCTGTGCGTCCACTAGTCGTTGTATTCGGGGCTTCAAGTCATAAAACTCATGTTCGTCTCCTTTAGGAATAGGACCTGAAATAATCAGGGGTGTACGCGCATCATCCACCAGCACAGAATCCACTTCATCCACCATGGCGAAATGGTGCTTTTTCTGCACCAACTCTTCCGGACTTCTGGACATATTGTCCCTTAGATAGTCAAAGCCAAATTCATTGTTTGTTCCGTATGTAATGTCTGCCATGTAGGCATTTCTTCGCTCGGCTGAGTTGGGCTGGTGGTTATCAACGCAATCAACTCGCAGACCATGGAATTCAAATATGGGCGCATTCCACTCTGCATCTCTTCGGGCTAAGTAGTCATTTACTGTGACTACATGCACACCTCGCTCAGCTAATGCATTTAGGTATGCTGGTAAAGTTGCCACCAAGGTTTTTCCTTCTCCGGTAGCCATTTCTGCAATCTTCCCTTGATGCAAAACTACGCCACCAATCAGCTGAACATCATAGTGAACCATGTTCCAAACTACCTCTGTACCTGCAGCTTTCCACTTATTGGACCAGGTAGCATGATTTCCTTCCACCTTAACATTGGGCTTCTTGGCGGCAACTTCCCGATCGTAATCGGTTGCCGTAACTACCAGCTTTTCGTTTTCTGCCAGCCTTCGGGAGGTTTCTTTCACTACCGCAAAGGCCAGGGGAAGCACATCAAGAAGGACCTTTTCAAGCTCTTCATCCCGGTCCTCTTCCAATTTATCTATTTGAGAGAAAACATCTTCTTTCTGCTGCACGTCCAGGTCAGGGTTCTCCTCGATCTGCTGTTGCAGTGACTTAATTTGGTCGTCGATCTCCTTTAGTCTTTCCCTTATGGTGTTTTTAAGCTCCTCGGTCTTTCCCCGTAGTTGGTCATCGGTTATTTCCCTAAGCTGTGTGTAAACCTCATTGATCTTGCCAACATAAGGCTGGAGCAGCTTGATGTCTTTTTCAGATTTGGTTCCTCCAAACGCTTTGGCAAGCCCCTTTGTGATAGAATTTAGCATATAAGTACTTGATTAGGTAATCCTAATATCCTTTAAAGTTAGTTTGCTTTGTGCGAAGTGTCGCGATATTTAGCGTTCCCTTAAAGACCATTTCGGCTGGTCCTGCGAGCCACACTTGAGTGTAGATTTCTGTTTTCTTTTGAAAATAAACTTTTAGGTTTCCGCCTAAGGTTTCAATGTTTACAGGACTTTCCATGCCTTGTGCACCCGCGAGCAACCCTACAGCCGTTGCGCCAGTTCCGCAGCTTAGTGTTTCACCTTCTACACCCCGCTCATAAGTTCTCATTTTTACTCTGTCGGGCAAAAGCTGTGCAAAATTCACGTTTGTGCCATTCTGACCGGTATAGGCTGAAGAATTGCGTATTGCGCTACCCTCGGACAGTACATCAATTGTTTCTACCTCATCACAAATGACAATGTGGTGAGGTGAACCTGTGTTTAAGAAGTACTCTCGATCCGAGATCTTAGAAGGCATCTCAACATCCGAAAGCTGAAAACGGATGATCCCTCCTTCCAGTTTGACCTGGTGCACCCCATCTGTGGTCTCAAAAATTGCCTTTTGGTCCACCATCTTTAGAAATCTTGCAAAGGCAAATCCGCAACGTGAGCCGTTTCCGCATAGGCTTTGAGAGCCGTCAGAATTAAAGTACACCATGCGATAATCATGCTGCGGGTGATTCTGAATGAGAATAAGCCCGTCCGCACCTATACCGAATCTTCTATCACACAGCTTCTGGACCAGCTCTTTCGACGCAGGAAATTGCTCAGACCGGTCATCCAACAGGATAAAGTCATTTCCCGTGCCCTGATACTTATAGAAGCTTATTTCCATCGTCTTAAAAATAAAAAACCCCATCTGCCAGAGTGACGGATGGGGTTGATACTATTGCTATCTGGCTTATCTGGATAGTTTTTCTTTGATTCTGGCAGCTTTACCTTTTCTACCTCTCAGGTAGTACAGTTTTGCTCTTCTTACTTTGCCTTTTCGTACTACCTCAATCTTGTCAATATTAGGTGAGAGGAATGGAAAAATTCGCTCTACCGCAATGTCACCAGAGACTTTCCTCACCAGGAAGGATTCGCCGTTTGTGTTTTTGTTGTTGATTGCCATCACAGTTCCCTGAAACTGCTGGATCCGCTCCTTATTACCTTCTTTGATTTTGTAGTGTACGTTGATGGTATCTCCAGGAGCAAAAGAAGGAAGGCTGGCTCTCACTTCTTTGTATTCTTCTCTTACAATATCTAATAATTCAGTACTCATGGCTTCAATAATTGAGCGATTTTTCAAAAGGAACGCAAATATAGAGATCCAGACCCTATTTCTTCCATACAGAGGATGAAAATTACTTCTCTGATGTAGATACTCTCAATGGATCAAAATCTCAACTTCATTGTAGAACTCCTCAAAAGTAGATTCTGATAGAGCAAATAGCTTAAGTCTAGAAAGATAATGCATCGCACCAAAAAACATGGCTCACAAAAAAATCCCAACCTTTCGGCAGGGATTTTTCACTGAACAAGTTAGTATCTTGAATTAACTCAATTTGTTGCCAATTGAATTGGGCTGTCTTCCGCTAAGTGCATATTGATGATGTCTTTGATCTTCTGGCGCGATGCAGCGGCATCATAGTTTTCACCTTCCATCTCGCTACCCAGACCAAACATTCGCATAAACATGATCTGACCGTCGGCACGCATATTTAAAGAAAGTGTCTTTTTGGAGTCAAAAACTTCTCCCCAGACTGCTCTTACGTCTCCCCAGAATTGCCCATTGCTTGCCCACCAGTCAATGGCTGTTTGGCATTTTGAGTCGTCTACCTTTTTGTAAACATTCCATCCTTTCTCCCAAGCAATCAACTCATCTTTTGTGGTTCGATTCACCTTTTGGTTGTCTTGATCGTGTACCCATCCTTGTTCTGTGATTTCCTGCCTATTTCGTCTCACCATGACATTGTAATCTTTGCGCTTGCTGTACTCCCTCCTCGGCAGTGGGGCGTCCGCATAAGCTTCCCAGTAGTCACGGCCATCAGCGTGTATCCAAGTACCGCTCCCCTCGTAGCGTGGCGAGTCGTCTACCTGAAATACCTTTTGTGTCCATTGACCTTTTACCTGATCCTTGGAAAGCTGCTTGTACTTCCAAGTATCGTCTTTATCATAGACGTATAAGTCCTGATTTTCATAAAGCCAGTCCTGACGCCAATGCTTAATGATCATGGTATCCCCAATCACAAGAAGGTGCTGGATCACGATCTTGTCTTTGGTTTGCTCAACAGGAAAAGCATACTCTAGCGCTCCCGAATAGTAATTATCATAATATTCGTAATCCTGGTCAGCACCAAAAGTCTCTGCAAACTTGAAAGTGATGTTAAAGCACCCGCACATGTCAAGTATAGATTCTACATCCTGCTTTTTCTTCTTTTGGGCGGTTACATTTAATACCGCAACCAAAAAAACAGGAAGAATCAATACCTTTTCTAAGTTCAGTTTTTTACAAAAGTTCATATTTAAAAGAGGTATTTCCTCGGTTACCATCTTGATCCAGTATTCCAAGCATTTGAAGTTTATAATTGTTTCCTTCAGCGTCTTTAATAACAAAGTATACATAATTATGAGCAGTTCTTGAAAAAACAGAGCGCCAACTTGACCCAATCGTATTACCCTCTACTGCAAAAGTTAAAGTATTTAAATCCGCTGCAGCAAAATCGTCGTATTCGGTTTGACCTGGAAGAATTTCGCCAGTATCTGAATCTCGATTAAGTTCTATTCGTGCAACTTGTGTCCCCCCTTGCCGATTAGAAAGCACAAAATCACTAAAACCATAGGCTCCGTCGCCTGCTCCAAAATTTATGATGTTAGTTGATACACTGAAAACAATATCCCAATTGCTTTTGACTGGCTCAACAACTACCGCACCATCATCAAAACTAAAATAATTGAAGTTGTACGAGTCGTCTTTTGTAATTCGAGTCTCAGTGAAAGAAGTGGTACTAATATCAGCATGCTGGATTACATAGTCATCCCCATCCATCAAAATTCTAACCTTTTTCCAACCTCTAGGTGTAGATCCTACGTCCACAGATCCAGGATTTACTGTGCCTGTTCCTGGACCTCCTCCACGATTGATGATGTACACAGGGTTGTTTGCGTCTGTACTAGATACATCTGCAAATACAAGCTTTTCTAAATCTTTATCTGGGTTATCTACATAGATATCTGCACCCGCTGTACCAATTCTCATCTCCGTAGCAAATCCAACTGTATCAGCAGAAGAAACGCTGTTCATATCTGTTTTTGATAGCGCCTGAGCCATTCCATACGTAGAATAGTTAACAATTACTTTGTCTTCGTTTCCTGCGAAAAGCCCTAAATCCCAAGATACGCGTTCTGCTGTTACTTGTGAATTTAAACTGAAATCTACAAAAACCTGATTTGGTTCAGTTGGCCCTCCGATATTAGCAACCAGGCTATTTCCAGGGGATGCAATCGCCTCAAAACTCAATTCCAATGTTGTATTTCCAGATATCTGGGTATCCTCCTCGCTTTCAATCGAATTCAGTGTAAAGACTACTGAACTCAGTGAGGAAATTAGATCAGCTGTACGAGTGACGCTAAATGAAGCAGAACTACTCCCAGTAGGTACGTCTAGCGTAATTACTCCTCCAGTAATTGCAGGTGTGGTAGTAAAATCAACCCCAGCTTGCACCAAAGTTTGTGCTACACCAATTTCAATTGAGGACTCGAGAGTAGTTGGTCGACTGAAGGTTATTACTACATCGGCAGTAGGATCTGTAGCTGTAATCCCGATTCCAGTAGTTTCAAAAGCCACACCAAGTGTTGGTAGAACTACTTCATCATCAGCGCATGAACTGAATAGCAAGGATCCAATCACGCACATGATAAACTTGTATTTATTAAAAGTTTTCATCAAAAATTTAGTGTTTAAAAGTCAAAGACTGTTTTTAGAAAATAAGATCTCCCATATGTAAGACCCACGCTTGTACTCGCATTGGCATGCGCTCCACCGGACTCAGCGGTCGACTGTACATCCGTGAGGTTGAAGATGTTTCTTACGCCCAGCTGTATAGTAAGCCAATTTCTGTGAGACCAAGCTGTATTAAAGTCCATCCATCCGAACGAATCACGTGCGCCCAGTACATATTCACCACCCTTCCATGCATATTGCTCTCTACGTCCAGTGTACTTGTAAAAGGTGCTTAACCTTATGTTGGGCTTAGCAATTTGGTATGTAAGGTTAGCGTTTGCCTCTGGGGTATAAAAAAACCTCTCATCATATTGCTCCGACCCATTTCGAAGTGTATTGTATCTCCCTATGTAACTGATGCCAAAATTCGAGGTAACCTTCCCATTTTGGAATTGACCCCTCAAAGTAAATCCCTTGGTTTCATTTAGGGTTACATTGAATAAGCTGAATTTGTCCTCAGCAAACTCAACTTGAGTTATCCGGTCGCGGATTCTATTAAAAAAGGCATTGAAAGTAGCATTCAATCTACCGTTACCTAGCTGGTAATTTTTAGCAAGACTTAGATTTATATTCTTACCATCTTCAGGGTCCAATTCAGGATTACCTATAAAGAAATGGTTAGCATCAATAAACTTATCGTACAACTCAGTTAGAGAAGGAGTTCTGTATCCTCTTCCAACACTAACACGAAAATTATACTCTGAAGGTAATTGCCATTTGATGTGGTTTTCCCAAACAAGCGGGGTTGAGTTGTATAAATCATTATAAATGAATCTAATTCCACTTCTGAGCGTCAGATTTGGTAATATCTGAAATTCTGCATTGGAAAATCCGGCTACATTGGTCAATGTCTGTTCTGCTCTTCCAAGATCTCCCGTAAATTCAATATCAGGATCCTCTTCTACGCGATTCGTACTAGGGTCACGCATACCAGCCCAGGTATATTCGTAACCCAATTCGATATTTACTTTGTCTGAGTCAAAAAACTCACTAACTGTCCCTCTGCTTAGGGCGCTTTTCATAAATCTCTGGCTTGCAAATGTCAATTCTTCAGTGGCCTTTGTTTCAATTCTGTTGCGGACAATTCTTTCTTCTCTGGTCACACTAGAGTAAGAGTTAACCATATTGAACCTTAGACCTCTTAGCTGACCTTCTAGTGTCAGATTGTGAAAATCCCGAACTGTCTCGAACTCATTGTCTAATGCGAAATGTGACACTAAACCAGACTGTGGGTGTTCGTCTCTCCGGGGTTCTCTATTGAATCGATCTAAGCGTTGGCTAAATCTATCATATCGGTACCTGGCATAAAGACTTTTGCTATTAAAGCTTAGCGCCAAATTTCCGTTTATCATCTTCTTTGGTAACCAATCGTGTCCCCTAAGACTATCTCTTTTTATATGATCAAACCCTTGATATCCGTTAAAAAATCCTCTGAAATCATTACGAATGAGATTACCTTTCACTACAAACCTCTTCCCTATATTGGTACCTAAACTTATTGATTGAATGTGTCTTCCTTGATCCACTCCGTACTCATTCCCAACTGTTTCCTCTTGAATGAATATTTGATTACTTGGAGTCCTCTTTGTTATAATATTGATCACTCCTGCTATGGCATTGGATCCATAAGTTACTGACATTGGTCCCTCTACAATCTCGATTCTCTCAATATCGCTTAGGATAATTTGTGTCAAATCAGCATTATTTCCGTTTCCATCTACACCCACAAATGGAACACCGTCAATAAGTACTTTAGTGTAATTTCCATCTAGGCCCAGCATCTCAATTTCTGTGGTTCCATCTCCTTTATTCGGAACTAAAGTGAGATTAAGGTTATTACTCAAAATATCTGCAACATCAACTCCCGCTTGATCTTGAATTCTTCTATTGTCAATAGCCTGTATTGTGTATACTGATTGGTCTATAGACTGTGGCCTCAACTGGCCAGTTACGACTACCTCATTTAAGAAATTAGACGAATTTTCTAAAGAAACCACTTGAGTTTGAGAATTGACAACCATGCTCAGCGTCTCAAACCCCACATATCTAATTTCCGCTTCCAGGGGAAATGACAAATTGCTACTAAAGAATCCGTCAAGGTCAGAGATGAGTTGCTCTGTTGCTCCACTGGCATCTGACACCACAGCGGTAGCTCCCACCAAGGGTTCTCCGGTCTTACCATCGACCACTTGAAAGGAGCTCTGAGCTGTGGCAACTAGACATGTTAACCAAAAAATACTTAACAGTATTATCTTCATTTATTTAGATTCTTTCTAAACATTACAAAGTTGATCCTCAGCAAATTATCTGGCAAAGAGAAGCGCCATAATCTGTGAAATTTCACTAGTACTAGTGATGATTAGGGGCAATCCCGTCCGTTAGCGAGGCTTTTTTGATTTACAAAGGTCCTTGCCTGAGGAGAAATGTCTGTTTTATATTTTAGATAGTGAACAAGGAAAATGCTGAGGAATGGTCTTGGCTAACGATCCC
>JBCCLV010000087.1:0-18008 GCA_039026695.1 Bacteroidota bacterium | reverse complement strand
GCTCGAAGCTATCCCAGACCGAAACATCAAAATTGTGATGGCAGTAGGCATAGGTGCGGTGATAGGATTTGTGATACTATCCAGAATAATTTCATACCTCCTCGCCCACCACGAAAGCAAAACAATCAGTGGCCTTACAGGCTTTATCCTGGGCTCTTTAGTGATCATTTGGCCATGGAAAGACAAAGTGTACTTGCAAGACGGAAACGGCACTTTTCTGTTAAAAGACGGAGAAAAAATTGTGAGTAGCTACGAATGGTTTTTACCCTCATTAGATAGTTCGGTGCTGATTGCTTTAGTATTGATGCTAATAGGTGCATTCTTGGTCTGGCTAGTAGAGTATCTAGGCACAAAAACAGGGAAATCCGAAAAATGAGGAGATTTGGATTAGTAGGCTATCCGGTAGGTCATAGCTTTTCAAAAAGCTTCTTTACCGAGAAGTTTGAAAGACTTAAGCTGAAAACCCATGTATATGAGCTGTTTGAGATGGAATTTTTGAATGAGTTCCCAACGCTCTGGATGCGACACCAAGATTTGCAGGGTGTAAATGTGACTGTGCCTCACAAAGAGAAAGTATTGAAATACCTGGATAGATTAGACAAAAGTGCGATTAAGGTAGGAGCCGCGAACGTAATCAAGCGAGAAGGAAGTAAGCTTATTGGCTACAATACAGACTACATGGCGTTCCAGGAGACACTATCAACCTGGACCGGCGGTTTTGATGGAGAGGCGCTGGTCTTGGGCACAGGAGGCTCATCAAAAGCAGTACAGGCGGCGCTGGATGAATTGAAGATTCCTTGTAGCCTGGTATCAAGAACCAGGAAAAATGGAGATTACACTTATGCCCAACTTGAGGAAAATGATGCAATCATTGATCGTTTTCGGCTAATCATTAACACAACACCTGTGGGTATGCACCCTAAGATAGATGCAATGCCGGATCTGCCCTACAGTAAAATATCCGAACACCATTTCTTGTATGATTTAATTTATAACCCTGATGAAACCCTATTTCTAAACGAAGGAAAAGAACGTGGGGCACAGGTAAAAAACGGCTTAGAGATGCTGGAATTGCAAGCTGAAAAGTCTTGGGAAATTTGGAATCAGTGAGCTTTTGTTGGGTTGATAGCGACTATTTTGAGATTTACTAGTTAGTGCTTTATGGATTTTAAGTTATCGTCTGAGTACAGCCCCACGGGAGATCAGCCTCAGGCTATAAAGAAGCTCTGCCAAGGGGTGATAGACGGTGAAGCAGCACAGACGCTACTGGGGGTAACAGGATCGGGAAAGACCTTTACTATGGCCAATGTGGTGGAGCAAGTACAGCGCCCAACTTTGGTATTGAGTCACAACAAAACCCTTGCTGCACAGCTCTATGGTGAATTCAAGCGCTTTTTCCCAGAAAATGCGGTTGAATATTTTATTTCGTATTACGATTACTATCAGCCGGAAGCATACATTCCAACTAGTAATATCTACATTGAAAAAGACCTTTCCATCAATGATGAAATCGAAAAGCTGCGCCTAAGCGCTACATCTTCACTGCTATCCGGGCGCAGAGATGTAATAGTGGTTGCCTCAGTTTCCTGCATATACGGTATTGGGAATCCTGATGAATTCGGCAAGAATGTCATTCGCCTCCAAGAAGGAGATCGGATCCCTAGAAATAAGTTTCTATTCGATCTGGTAGATATATTGTACAGCAGGACGGAGGCAGAATTTAAAAGAGGAACCTTTAGGGTAAAAGGAGATACAGTAGATGTTTTTGTAGCCTACGCAGACTTTGCTTATCGCTTTATTTTTTGGGGCGATGAAATAGAATCGATTCAACGGGTAGATCCTGCGACCGGCTCAAAGTTGTCCGATGAGCGTATTATCACCATTTTTCCTGCGAACCTATTTGTAACGGGTAAAGATCAATTGCAGGTGGCTATTCGGGAGATCCAGGATGATATGGTAGAGCAGGTAGATTACTTTGAGGATGAACGCAGGTTTCTGGAAGCCAAGCGACTTAAGGAGCGCACTGAGTTT
Organism: Bacteroidota bacterium; assembly: GCA_039026695.1. Taxonomy (GTDB): domain Bacteria; phylum Bacteroidota; class Bacteroidia; order Cytophagales; family Cyclobacteriaceae; genus Ekhidna. The sequence goes on along the minus strand of JBCCLV010000087.1, from coordinate 15,977 downwards.
GACTTGGAGATGATCCGCGAGATTGGATACTGCTCGGGGGTGGAAAACTACTCGCGATATTTTGATAGGAGATCGCCAGGAAGCCGACCTTTCTGTTTGCTAGACTACTTCCCCGATGATTTCCTGATGATCATTGACGAAAGCCATGTAACCGTGCCACAAGTGAGAGGGATGTGGGGAGGAGATAGGGCACGAAAAGTCAACCTGGTGGATTATGGCTTTAGGCTACCCTCAGCAATGGACAATCGGCCTCTCACCTTCAACGAATTTGAGGACATGCTCAATCAGGTCATTTTCGTAAGTGCGACACCAAGCGAGTACGAACTCCGAAAATCAGAGGGTGTGATCATTGAGCAACTTATTCGACCTACAGGACTCCTGGATCCCATAATTGATGTCCGCCCCAGCATCAACCAAATTGATGACCTAATGGAGGAAATCCAGCGACGGATAGAGCTGGAAGATCGGGTACTGGTGACTACACTTACCAAGCGGATGGCCGAAGAGCTCACTAAATACTTACTCAATGGAGGCATAAAAACCCGATATATCCATTCAGAGGTAGATACGCTGGATCGGGTAGAAATCTTACGGGAGTTAAGACTTGGAGTCTTTGATGTTTTAGTGGGTGTGAACCTGCTGCGTGAAGGCCTGGATTTACCCGAAGTTTCTCTCGTCGTGATTTTGGATGCAGATAAGGAAGGGTATTTACGAAATGAAAGATCCCTTGTGCAAACCATTGGAAGGGCTGCACGAAATGACAGAGGCATGGTGATCATGTATGCAGATAAGGTGACAAATTCCATGCAACAGGCCATCGATGAAACAAATCGACGTAGGAGCATTCAAACTGAGTACAATGAAACCCACGGAATCACTCCTACCACAGTAAAGAAAGATAAAAGCGAAATCCTTCGCCAAACAGGTGTTGCAGACAGGAAAAAAGGATCAAAAAAATACTACATAGAAGAAGAGCAAGCGGTGGCGGCAGATCCAGTGGTCTTTTACATGTCAGATGAGCAACTCAAGAAAACAGCAGACGAAACCAAAAGGAAAATGGAAAAAGCTGCAAAAGATCTGGATTTTATGGAGGCAGCCAAATTGCGAGATGAGTTACTAGAACTTGAGAAGCTAATCAAGGAGCGCAAATAATCTATCTTTGGACTCCTTTCGATAACCCAAATCCTTAACCTAAACCCCCTATGTCCAGAATCTCAGCGTTTGCGACCTACGTACCCGAAAAAGTCGTAGACAATCACTTTTTTGAAGAAATCATAGATACCAACGATGAGTGGATAAGAACCAGAACCGGTATCAAAACCCGAAGGTTTGCGGGCAAGGGGGAGCATACCAGCGATATGTGTGTGAAAGCGGTTCAGAACTTGGTGAAAAAATACAAAACGGATATTAGCGACATTGATTTCATTATTGCATGTACTACGTCTCCTGACCAGACCATGCCCAACGTAGCTTCTAGGGTCCAATACAAGCTGCAAATAGCCAATGCAGGATGCAACGACATCTACGCAGCATGTGCAGGATTTGTATACGGCCTTCAAGTGGCACATGGATTTATCAACTCCGGGATCTATAAGAAGGTACTAGTACTAGGAGCAGAAACTTTATCAAAAATTACCGATTTTGAAGACCGAACCTCATGCATTCTCTTCGGCGATGGAGTAGGTGCCGCAATCTTAGAGCCTTCTGATCAAGAGTCTTTTTTGGCTTTTTCGTCGGGAACGAACGGCGAGTTTGGTCATGACCTGTACCTAAGCTATAAGAAAAATAACCTGAACGGCGTAGGGATAAATCCCAGCGGGAAGATTGTTCAAAACGGAAAATCTGTTTTTAAATGGGCTGTGAGTAACATTCCGATCAAAATCAAAGAGCTCATAAGTCGTGCGGGCTTGACTCTGGAGGAGATAGATTACATTGTACCACATAGTGCCAATCTTCGAATCATTGAGGCAATTGCAAAAAATCTTGATTTCCCGATGGATAAAATCCCTGAAAGTGTCTCGGAATTTGGAAATACTTCCACTGCTTCCATCCCCTTAGCTATTGATAAATCCATTAAAAATGGCGGTATAAGAGCAGGAAGCACGATTTTGATCATTGGCTTTGGCGGAGGTCTTACTTTTGCAGGATCTGTACTAAAATGGAGTTTGAGCTAAAGATTTGATAATTTCTTCTGTCTCTATAAAATTAAATTTTGCGTATTCGTTTAAAATATTAATTTTGCAATACTACTAGGCGGCAGTAAGTTTTTTCCCGATGCTAGTCGGGATTGGTGGTGAACAGAGCGGGCTTTAAGTCCGCTCTTTTTTTATGTCTTTTGTCAAGAACAAAAGCTCCATGATCTCTCATCACATGTAGTTTTGTTTCTTGCTTTTGAGCTTGTTCTATCATTTTGCGGCTGTAGTAATCGCTATTTTTATTGCTAACAATTAAGTATTGATAGTTAAAGTTCTGGTTTAACCACTCCACGCTCTTTACAGCGCCATTATTAAGTATTAAAATGTCAGTCTCAATAGGTTCCTGTATTTCAAGGTGAAAGGTGGTAGAATCAACCAAAAAAATCTTAGTGCTACCGATCATACCTTGTCTAAATACTTCGTGGCTTTTAAAGGTTTCAGAAATCAGTTGGGTGGTTTGGTGAATAGGCTTTAGGCCCAGGGAAAGTCGATACGGATCTATTTGATAGGACAGCAAATCGAGTTGCTTTTCAAAAGGACGATCAAGGTACAAGCTAGCATCATGGCCATTTATATGATCAATCGCAATGTAATCGTCGATATCATAGACTACCAACTGTTCAGTCCCAGACTGAATGTGATGACGCCAGCCGATTGACCCTAAAAATATCACCAGGCAAAAAGCACTCAAGGTCAGCGTCTTGAAAGACCTAAAATGCAGACCACAAACCAGTGTGATTACGCTACCATATATGAGGACAAGACCATGTTTATCCAAATAGATCCACTCGATCAAACTGCCGGGAAATTGGTCGAGAAAGTAGATAGATTCATTCATTGACCACAATACGTAGTACAGAATCCTGCCTAGTAGCATCCCAACTGCAGGGAAAAAAGAACCTAAGGCGAGCATAAAGATTCCAAGAATCAGTAGCACAGTAGCACCAGGAATAACTACCAAGTTTGACACCAGGAAATACGTAGGGAATTGATGAAAATAGTATGCTGAAAGTGGAAATGTGGCCATCTGAGCGCTAATTGAAACACAAGTGATTGCCCAAATTTTATCCACAATCAGATACCTTGTTTTTATTAAGCTGTAAAGTTTGGGCTGTAAGTAAACGATACCGAAGACTGCCGCAAAAGACAATTGAAAACCAACGGAGTAGATGAGGTAAGGATCATAACATAGCAGAAAAAAGGCCGCAACACCCAAAGTGTTGTAAACGTTTGTTTCCTTGGAGAAAGCCTTTCCCACTGCTATTGCGGAAAACATGGTGGCTGCCCTGAGAACAGATGGGGACAGGCCTGTTACCATCGCATAGAACCAAATTACCAAGACACTCGAAACACAAAAAGTAACCTTTCCCCAGATTCCTCTACTCGACAATTTGCCCAGAAGCATCTGTATGATGAGATAGACTATACCAACATGCAAGCCTGATACCGCAAGCACATGCATAGCACCGGCAGAAGAATAGGCTTCCTTTATTTCTGTATCAAGGTGATCTTTAATACCCAGCACCAGCGCTTGAATGATCGAATTTTCTCTTTTCTCAGGAATGTATTGGTCGATTATTTCTGCTGATCTCTTTCTAATATGGTAGGCCCATTGAAGCAATTTATTGGGAGGTTGATTCGAGACCTTCTTTGTGGCGCCTCCTTTCGTAAAGGCATGAGCATAAATATTCTGTTTTTTTAGATACGCCTTGTAGTCGAACTCCGCAGGATTCCCCGGCTTGGATACCTGAAAAAACCCACCTTCTACCATGATTTGATCTCCGTAAACGAATGGAATAATTTCTGTACTGTCCTTTTCTATGTAGATATGAATCGTGCCTGCGGCAGGCACAACTGACGAATCAAGCCTAATTAGTTTCAGGTCCAGATTATAGCGATGGTATTTTTCTCTAGCATTAGGCACACTGGAAATCACGCCTGAAAATCCCTCAATCTCCTCCTGCGCCCTCAGAACATATAGATAGTGATTATTACCGAATGTGTGATATTTTTCTTGTGCGCGATAACCGCCCAGCAACACCAAAAGCAGCATTGCTAGAACTCCATACAGAATTCTTAATCTAAAAAAGCCGATCCTATGCCCTAGCCACACCAAAAAAGCCAGCAAAAGCAGAAGTGTCACTGAAACAACTTCAAAGCCACTCCAGAGGTCAGGAAGGTGCTCGAAAAGCAGAATTCCCGCTGTTAAAGCAATGGCAAAGCGAACAAAAGGATAGGCGGTCCAGAAAAACATATTCAAAGAAGATCGGGAAGAGTATCGAGCCTTAAAACATTATTCGCAATCTGCTGAAAAATAGTTTAATACCATACTTTCTGGTTACTTAATCTTTTCAGCTACATTGTTTTGCAGAAATGGAATTTAACTCATGGTTTTGGGTGGCGCTCTTTGCTCTTTGTGTCATCGTATTTATTGTAGTATATCCCTACTTCTATTTTAAAAAGGAAAGAGATTTTGAGCGAAGAACCGAATTGATTGCTACCTATCGTACTAGCTGGGCTCAGCTTCTCACATCAGTAGGTATTTTATTATCAATAGCGTTTGCATCATATAATTCAAGTCAAGACAGAAAGCTTATTGAACTAAGAGTAAATCAAGAAAATGTAAGTGCGCTCTATTTTGAAGCTCTAGATCTCTTGAAAAATACAGAAAATGAAACCGAGCAAGTAATAGCGATACAAACCTTAAAATCTATTTATGACGAAAACCCTGCATATAGAAACAGAATCTCAAGACTATTCAAATCATTAATTGCCGCAAATCTTTCGGTTCCGCAAAGAGCTGATGAACTAGCTCAAAATTACCTCTCTACTCAACGGTTCATATTCTTCGTATTACAGAAAGTAGGTGCAACAGATGTAAGTAAGTTCATCAGTACCGAGCAAATTAAAATATTAGATTTTTATTCAGAGAGTAGCCCTTTTACCGGAATTCCAGTATTTGAATCCATCAGAGCCATAAATCAGCAATATTTTGATGAAGCGTCACTCCCAGGTCCAGATATTTACCTCGCTGTGTATAGTCGTAAAATTAGTTCCCCCTCAACCCGATATACCTTGGACTATTTGATAGGCGACTATCTCGATCAAATAGGGTTTACGGACAAAAATTATGACCTGTTTGTCCTCATTCCAAAAAGTATTTGGGTTTTAGAGAATCCTCATTCTTCATGAGAGAAACAATTGATACTTACTTTAAAACATCAGATGCTCATCTAGAGGAAGTGGCACTTACTCTTAAGGACACAACTAATAGCTTACCGCTTTTTCAGCAGATAAGAAAGAACCCGTCCTCAAACCAGAAACATAAAAACTTTCAGTTTATCATACGTTTAGACGATTATATGTACGATAATTTTCTTCCTAATAAATTAATTGATGAGGCAGGATTTGGTCATAGAGGTTTTATTGGATTTCAGATGGGGAAGATTGAAGGAGTAAGTAAAACTATTGCTGTACCCTGGTGGGCAATATCATTACCATAAAAATGTCTATTATCTTCTACAGAAAAAAAATAATGTACATCAATTTCTAGGGAAATTCTTCTTTTAGGCTGCCAAAATTACCATCTCCCAGCTTAGCTTCTTTTACTAACTTTGTAACTCGGCAAACGAGCGCGACCAGCTCCCGCTGAATCCCCCAGGACCTGACGGTAGCAAGGGTAGGTGGTTGTAGCGGTGCGATGCTTCGTTTGCCTTTTTATCCCTCTTGTAATTCTCAACAAAGCACAGAAACCATACCATGAAATTTTTCATTGACACAGCAAACTTAGACGAAATCAAAGAAGCTCAAGACCTTGGGGTTCTGGACGGTGTAACTACTAACCCTTCTTTGATGGCCAAAGAGGGCATTACCGGAGAAGCCAATATTCTTCAGCACTATCAAGACATTTGCAGCATAGTCGATGATAATGTAAGTGCTGAGGTAATCTCAACCGAGTTTGATAAAATGGTTACCGAAGGAAAAAAATTGGCTGCACTCGACGACAAGATTGTGGTAAAAGTTCCCATGATCAAGGATGGTGTAAAAGCCATTGCAGCGCTTACAGCAGAAGGAATTAGAACAAACTGTACTTTAATTTTTAATGCCGGTCAAGCCATTCTGGCAGCAAAAGCTGGAGCAAGTTACATTTCACCTTTTCTAGGGAGATTGGATGACATTAGCAGTGACGGCTTGGCACTGATAGAACAGATCGTAGGAATTTTCGATAATTATGGTCTCGAAACCGAAATCTTAGCAGCCTCGATTCGGCACAATATGCACTTGATTCAGTGCGCTGAACTAGGAGCTGATGTTGCAACCTGTCCGCTAAGTGTGATTACAGGCCTACTGAAGCATCCACTTACAGATAGTGGATTAGAAAAGTTCTTGGCTGACTACAAAAAGGGTAATCAATAAGAGGAAATCCTCAACTCGACATAAATGTCATTTTCGCAAGAACCGGTTGTAAGTATAAAAAACGCATCCATCTTTCAGGATGACTTCACCGTACTGAGCGAGCTTGATTTTACTATTGATAAAGGAGAGTTTGTCTACCTGATTGGCAGGACCGGAAGTGGAAAATCCTCCCTTTTGAAGACGCTCTATGCAGACCTTAATTTGAGACTTGGGCAAGCAGAAGTAGCAGGATACCAGGTCAGCAATATAAAGGCGAAGGAAATTCCTTTCCTTCGCCGAAAAGTAGGAATTATCTTCCAAGATTTTGAGCTCTTTTATGATCGCTCAATCGCTGAGAATCTCACTTTCGTGATGAAAGCTACCGGGTGGAAGGAACCTGCCAAAATGAAAACCAGAATCGCAGAGGTACTCATGCGTGTAGGTTTGGGAGCCGTATCCGCCAAAATGCCCCATCAATTATCTGGAGGTGAGCAGCAGCGAGTGGTCATTGCACGTGCCATGATCAATGAGCCTCAAATCTTGTTTGCAGATGAGCCAACCGGAAACCTTGATCCAGATGTGAGCGAGGGAATCATCAAACTATTCGAAGAAATCAATAACAGTGGCACGGCGATCCTTATGGCTACCCACAACCATCGCTTTATCGAACGATTTCCTCACCGGGTCCTCAAATGCGAGAAAGGAAAGATTCTGGATTCTTCCAAAGAGAAATTCGAACTAAGCGGCTGGTATTAATGACATCTGTGATTTTTCGGAGAAGTGTTTAATTAGTCATTTCTCTTAGTAGCATCTACCAAAAGGCACTAAATGTTCTTAAAAGGTAGTTCTCGAGCTTTGCATCACTAGTCGTTATCAACTTAGACGTCTCGCAGAAACGCAACGAAAGGAATGATTTCTAAAGTTGAGGAACATTGAAAATCAATCAAACAGGTATGTAAAGTAAAGCCCCGCAAATTCGGGGCTTTTTTATACAAAAATCACGCACCGAGAATCGAGTAAAAAGCTACTTGAAAGCTTGAATCCCGGTTATCTCCGCACCTAAGATCAAAAGATGAATGTCATGCGTACCTTCATAGGTAAGTACAGATTCCAAATTCATCATATGTCTCATCATGGGGTAGTCTCCGGTGATGCCCATCCCTCCATGGATCTGTCTCGCTTCCCTTGCTACAGTAATTGCTGTTTCTACGCTATTTCTCTTAGCCATAGAGATCTGCGCAGTAGTCGCTTTCCCTTCATTCATTAGTTTTCCCAGTCTCCAGTTCAGCATTTGTGCTTTTGTAATCTCTGTAACCATCTCAGCAAGTTTCTTCTGCACCAGTTGGAAACCGGCAATAGGCTTTCCAAACTGCTCCCGCTCCAGCGCGTACCTCAATGCTGAGTCGTAGCAATCCATAGCTGCACCAAGGGCTCCCCAGGCAATGCCATACCTCGCTTTATCCAAACATCCTAAAGGGGCACCAAGACCACTTTTATTGGGCAATAGGTTCTCCTTAGGAACTTTTACATCACTGAAAACAAGCTCTCCAGTGCAGGAGGCCCTCAGCGACCACTTACCGTGTGTTTCAGGAGTAGTGAAGCCTTCCATTCCTCGCTCCACGATGAGTCCATGAATTCTGCCCTCCTCATTTTTTGCCCAGACTACCGCTATATCTGCCTTTGGGGAATTGGAAATCCACATTTTGGCTCCATTTAGTAGATAGTGATCCCCAGCGTCTTTAAAATTCGTCTCCATACCACCGGGATTAGAACCATGATCAGGCTCTGTGAGACCGAAACAGCCTAGCATTTCTCCCGAAGCTAATTTGGGTAGATACTTCTTGCGTTGTGCTTCGGATCCATAGGCATAAATAGGATACATAACTAAGGAGCCCTGCACGGATGCAGTGCTGCGCATTCCGGAATCACCACGCTCGATTTCCTGCATTATTAGGCCATAGGCGATATAGTCTAGACCTCCTCCGCCGTACTCTTCAGGTACTGTAGGTCCAAATGCACCCATATCTCCAAACTTTTTTACAATGTCCTCGGGAAAGTGATTTCTTTCCGCCCAATCCTCAATGTATGGTGTGATCTCTCTTTTGACAAAATCCCGTATGGAGCCACGAACAAGCTTGTGTTCTTCGGTGAGTAGATCGTCTAGCAAGTAAAAATCAGGCGCCTCAAAGGGATCCGAGAAAGTTCGCTTTTTGTTGCTCATTTTTTATGGGATATGTTGGGGTAGTTGTTATAAATATTTAGCTCAAATTTACACCGAGATAGGCGCAACCGATGAAGGAAAAAGAAATAGATCAACGTGTACTAAATCAGCTCAAAAAGCTGGAAGAAAAATACGATGTGATGGGTCAGGACCTTTCCAGCTATCTTGATGGGCTTCTTTACGCAGACTATCTCACATACTGGAACTACATTCAGCTAGATACACTACTCAGCCTTCAAACGCCCCGCACTGCATTCCCTGATGAAAAGATATTTATCCTTTACCACCAAGTCACTGAGCTGTACTTTAGAATGGTGCTAAACGAGATGGAACAAGTAGCGCATTCCGATCCAATAGATGAGCTTTTGTTTTTGAAACGAGTAAGACGTATAAATCGCTATTTTGATCACCTCATCGACTCATTTGATGTAATGACAGATGGAATGGATCAGCAGCAATTTTTAGCTTTTCGCATGGCGCTGCTGCCTGCCAGCGGATTTCAATCTGCTCAGTATCGAAAGATCGAAATCTGCGCTACTGATTTGCACCTGCTCACGCACCCAGAAGAGCGACAGAGTTTTAGCGATAGCTCCAAGCTAGAAGATGTTTACGAATTTCTTTATTGGAAGTCAGGGGCAACTGAACTTGCCACAGGGAAGAAAACCCTTACTTTAAGGCAATTTGAAGCCAAATATGCAGATGAGTTTATCGTTCTTGCCACTGAGATGAGGCAAGAAAACGTACGGCAAAAGTTTCTCAAACATTACCGCGAAAGTGAACCCATCATAAACGAACTCAAAAAATTTGACTTGAAAGCGAATGTGGACTGGCCTTTGCAACACCTAAAGTCTGCCACACGGTACCTTCAGCGAGATCCTAATGCTATTAAAGCTTCAGGTGGAACGAATTGGCAAAAATATCTACCTCCTAGAGCCCAGCAAGTTGTTTTTTATCCCGAGTTATGGACGGAAAGCGAATTGCAGGATTGGGGGAAAAGATTTAAAGAAAAGCTTCAAGAAACCGCAAGCTCACTTCAACAGGACTAAGCTCGTCATGAAGGCTCTTCCACACCTGCCAATACATAAGTATTTCAAATATTTGAATTACAAACTAAGGATACTACTACTTCAAATCTCTGCTTGTGCTTTCACCTTGCTGTTACAGCATAATGCGATTGCCCAAATCCAGCAGTTCAAGAAATTTTATGATGGGGATAGTAGTAGGATCAAGGAAATTTTCCACTATTCCATAGCCGATTCCAGCCTTGAGCTTTCTTACGAATCCTTCTATCTAAATGGCTCGCTACAGACTTACGGTTGGTACATCAGCAATGAACCCGATAGTATTTGGAAGTACTACTACGAAAACGGAAGACCGAAAGCAATAGGACGGTATAGTAAAGGCACACCCAATGGAAAATGGAAGTACTACTATGAAAATGGGAATATCAAATCCGAAGGCATTTTAGCCGGTTCAGACAAAGAAGGATATTGGACATTCTATTACGAAAATGGCGGTGAAAAAAGTAACGGTAGCTATTTCAGCAATCAAAAAAGTGGAATCTGGAATTACTTCTACGAAGACCAATCGATCAAAGCACAAGCCTACCTTGAAAATGGCAAAGGCCGCTATACTGAATTCTATCCTTCGGGAAAGCGCAGGATGGAGGGGTTCAATGAAAATGAAAAGAGTACCGGTGAATGGATCTATTACTTTGAATCAGGAGAGATTGAAGCCATCGGACAATTCCGAAATGGCCTAAAAACCGGAAAGTGGACTTACTATCACAAAAATGGAGTGGCCGCAGCAGAAGGTACCTACGAAAAAGGGATGCGAGTTGGGAATTGGATCTACTACCATGACAGTGGAAAAGTGAGTCAAGAAGGGAAACTGGAAGAAGGGCAAAAAGATGGCTACTGGAAGCTGTTCTATCCAACAGGTGCACTTATGGGAGAAGGTGATTTTATCGCGGGAAGTGGATCGTATAAAGAGTACTATGCCAGTGGTAGCATAAAATCCCAAGGAAGCCTTGTATCAGGAAAAAAATCTGGTAGGTGGCGCTACTTCAGTGAAAATGGTGCACTTGAGGGAGAGGCTGAGTTCTCTGATGATCTTGGCAAATACACCGGATACTATCCTGATCGTACCATCAAAATGGAAGGTGAAATCAAAGCTAATAAGCGAATTGGCGAGTGGACTTTGTACAATGAGGATGGAAGTAAAGCTGGTACTTATCATCCGATCTACGAAGATGAGAAACCAATTTTCAAGACAAGAATATCTAGCGACAATACAGGTCGCGAGAACTTTAGCACACCTGAATATCGGTTTAAAAAAAGGGGATTTCGCTATTTTAAACCGCGCATAAATGAGTACCGAGGAGTAATCCTTGCGAGTAATCCACTGTGGCTTATAGTCAATGAACTACCAATCTCCGTGGAATACTACCTACAGGAAAGATTGGGCTATGAATTGCAAGTGGATCTTATCCGAGATCCGTTTTTTACTTCCGATACGCAGATCGGTCAGAATCAGGTTTTCAACCGAGGAGTAAGCGCGCATTTCCGACAAAAATTCTACCATACCGACAGCCGGAATGGGATGTTTTACTTCGGGCACGAAATCCTTTGGAATAACATCAATTACAGGGTAAAACATGCAATGATGGGAAGTACTGGTGGAAATACAACGGAAGGCACGCTTAAGGAAAGCGGTATAGGATATGGATTAGTAATAGGAAACCGATGGATTCAGGATGCTGGAAATGCAGGCTGGACCGTAGATTTTTATTTCGGAGTAAGCGTTTCAGGAAGAATGTACAGGAAGCAATATTTAGGAGAATCTGAGGCATTGGTCCAAATCATGGATAGCTACTTTGAGGAAGAGATCGGTTCAAGACTACATTTTCCCGTACAAGTAGGTCTTAATATTGGGTTTGTAAGCCCCAAAAGCAAAAGCAAAACACAGTAGCAGCTATACCTCACCCATTTTTATTCAGAATGAGAATTGACTATCCTGCTTTAAGCCGATCTAAAAAGTCAATCTCTGCCCTAAAGGGGAAACTCATCAAAAAGTCTCGTGCCTCCTCCATCGTCATTTGCTGATTTAAAATTTTGAAGAGCGCTAGCGTGATGGGGCATTTTACATTATAGGACTCTGAGAGCTGCTTTACAATTTCCACAGTTTTGATACCCTCAGCTACCTCCTCCATCGTACTTATTATATCAGGAAGTACCTCACCTTTTGCCAGACGATAGCCAACCGTGAAATTTCTACTAAGATTGGAAGTACAGGTAGCAATCAGATCTCCAATCCCCGCGAGTCCCAAAAATGCTTGCGTATTTCCACCTAGCGCAGTTCCGATATAGATCATTTCTACAAGCCCTCGACTGATAAAAAGGGACTTGGCATTCTCGCCCAAGTTCATCCCGTAGATGGCACCTGCACCAATTGCGATGATATTTTTAAGGATTCCACAAAGCTCTATACCGATCAAGTCTTTACTTCCATAGATCATGAAACGATCATTTTTGAGAAGTCGGTGACCTACGTTTACTACCTCCTCAAAATGACTGGCGATGACTGTGGCTGCCGGCTTTCGTTCATGCATCTCTCTTGCTAGGTTGGGACCTGCCAAACACCCTACGCGTAAAACACTTGTCTCTTCTCTGATCACTTCGGACATGGTTTTTACGTGTTCTCGAGTCAGAGGATTTTGCGGTGTAATCTGCTCTTTTTGAGGTACGTATAGATCAAAACCTTTGGTTCCGTGAATCAACAAGTGAAAAGGCTTGAGAAAAGGCGATAATTCACCAATCATCTCGCGGAAATTAGCTGACGGCACCATGGGAAAGATCACCTCGCATTCTTGTGCTACTTGCTGCAAACTATTGGTGATCTCAACTGAACTAACCAGCAGTTGCCCAGCGCTTATGCGATCCCGTTTAGTAGTCTCGGCTTTAGCTGGATCTCGGGCATACAAGAGGACATGATTGTCGTTCTCCGCTATAATGTTGGCAATAGCTGTGCCGAAACTACCTGCCCCTATTACACCTACCTTTTCTTTAGATATACTTTTCGAGTCCATATCCATTCATTCGGTTATGATAGTAATAGAGTGTATTGGTATCGTTTATTATGATCTCACTTTTCTTGCGAACCAAGGGTCGCTGGTCATGATACAAACCCACATTATTAAGTCCTTCAAGAATTGCCTCCTCAGCTGTCAATCGAAGATGATTTGACAGGTCTACCGCACCTTTTTGATTAAGCTCAAAAAGTCGATCCCGTAGTTTTTCAAAACAAGTCTTGAACTCTGTGTAGTCAAGAACCAAGTCCTCATCAGGCAAACGTAACACGCTGTATAAATCCAATTTTGGGTTCATCCTCTCCAGCATCTTAAAGGCCGTAAAAGCCACCAGATGACTAGCAAATACCCGATTGTACTTGTGATATTCTTCCACAATACGATCAGCCAGCACCCGCACATATTCATTTTCTCTTTGCCGATCATAAGTCAACTGCCGATCACTTAGAAAATAGTCTTTTGTGTGAATGCGGGTTCCATTCTTATCAAAGCTCTCTCCATGATCATCAACGTAGTTTCCTACAATATCCAACCCTCTACCGATATTGACAGAAATATCCGACCCTTTAGCAAAGAACTTGAACATGAAAGTTGCGATTTTGTAAGAAGTGGTAAACTCGTCTGCCTCCACGTAATATCGCTCTCGTCCTGTGCGCTTTAAATGTTCCCGAATCAGCGATGGAGCCTCTAGGGTAAAGTGATAATTGATCACTACCGGAACGATGAAGATTTTTCTTACTTGGGAATGATCTTTGGCATTTTGATACAATTCCCGTTGTGCTTCGATAGTGGTACCGAGAAGCCCCAACTTAAGCGAAGATTCGATCTCGCCTGACCTGGAGCGGGTGCCGCCTGGGAAAAATAAACTATGAGCGCCATGCTCGATGGCCATTCTGGAGTACGCCTTTAAAGTTTCCAGGTAGATGGGGTTCTTTTTTCTGCGATCCACTTTATAAGCTCCAAGGCTATTCATGAAGTAAGCCAGGATTTTAATATTGAAGAGGTTCAATCCTGCACCATAGATGAAAGGAGGTAACCCTAAATATTGAATTACCCAGCCGATCAAGATCGAATCCAGGTTGCTAAAGTGGGTAGGAACCATCACCACCGTCCCAATTTTCGCCAGCTTCCTAATGTGTTCTGTCTCTCCCAACACGTGCAGCTTATCCTCCAGATCTAGCTGCCTGCTAAAAAGCGCAGTGAGTCCTTTAACCCTTGCTGCATTCAGTAAACGAGCAAAACCAAAGGTGACGAAACGCTGCGCAAACTGGTAGGCAGACTTCTTGAAATTGCCAGCTATTTCGCTTGCATACCGATGAATCAATTCTTTTAGGATCTCCTCCTGCTTTACTTTTGCTTCAGGGTCATCTGGCTCTATATCCAGCAGCTTTTGTTGGATACCGATCCAGTAGCCACGTTCACCCGGTGGATCTACTTTCCAGGGATTTGCTTTGATCCTGAGCTTCTCCCGGTGTATGGTCATCTCAATCTCTTCCCGAATACCTCCCTTTTTATGGCGGATGATGTCCCGAAAGACCTTGTGTGTAACCTCGTCAATAAATTCTTTTCTATTTCTTGAAAGCCGAACGATGGGCCACGCGTTCTTGTCTGGTATGATCTCTGGGTATCGAACTTTCTTTTTGGTCATTTACCTGGGGTCGGAAACTGGCGGAAAGATAGCCTTATCGTCGTATACTTGCACCCGAAATGGGTCTCAAGCTGAAAGATATTCAAGCGCCGGTAGCCGCTGAAATGGAGGAATTTGAAAGAAAATTCAGACAATCCATGAAGAGCAAAGTAATGCTTTTGGACAAAATTACCGGATACATCGTAAGACGAAAAGGGAAGCAAATGAGACCTCTTTTTGTGTTTCTCAGCGCTGGCGCCACGGGTCAGATTTCCGAAGCTACTTACCGGGGTGCTTCGCTCATTGAGCTATTGCATACTGCTACACTCGTGCATGACGATGTGGTGGATGATGCAGACAAGCGCAGAGGCTTTTTTTCTATCAATGCACTGTGGAAAAATAAAATCGCGGTTTTGGTGGGAGATTTTCTACTTTCAAGAGGACTGATTCTCTCTATGGAAAATGGTGATCATGGGCTCCTTCAAATTACCACCGAAGCAGTAAAGGAGATGAGTGAAGGAGAGCTGCTGCAGATGGAGAAAGCAAAAAAGCTTGACATCAATGAAGAAATCTACTACGAAGTGATTCGTCAAAAAACCGCAAGCCTTATCACCTCCTGCTGCAAAGTGGGTGCAGCAAGTGCAGGAGCAGATCAGGAGACAATCCAAAAAATAGGTGAATTTGGAATGGCGGTAGGAATGGCTTTCCAAATCAAGGATGATCTCTTTGATTACGGAACTTTCGAAATAGGAAAACCACGAGGAATAGACATAAAGGAAAAAAAGATGACACTTCCTTTGATCTACGCTTTGAACCAAGCCTCAAAGTCACAAAAGAAAAAAATCAAAAGTCTGGTGAAAAAAGCCGAGAAGAAGCCGAAGCTCGTGCATGAAGTAATTGACTTTGTCAAAAATTCAGGCGGCATAGAGTATGCGATCTCGGTGATGGAGGATTTTCACAAGAAAGCCCAGGAGATTCTAGAGACATTCCCCGCTTCAGTGTATCGAAAATCGCTACAAGAATTGGTTCAGTTCACCATAGAACGAACCCGATAGAAGCCTGCGCTTTCAAGACTTAGGTGTTGTAAACTCTAATTCAAAGGGTATGATCAAAAAAGTCTTGCTTACAGTTGGTGGCTTGCTACTGGTTTTGCTGGTAATTGTACTTTGCCAAAAGGTTGATCCATTTCAATACGACCCTGCAATCGTTAGTCACACTTTTCCGAAAATATTAGTTGCTAATTCGCTATCAATTGACAGTTTATGGGATGTGGTAGGAGAGAATAAGACTGTGCCTGAAGGCTTTGAAAAAGCAGCTTTGGTGGCCTATTCCGCTTATCCACAGCTAAGGGATGTTAAGATTGAAATGATCCTGACAGATTCTGGCGCACCTATGGAATCCAATTTTGACATCCCTTAGCTGTGGATAAGCGGAATAGGCCACCAAAGCTGC
>JBCCLV010000086.1:0-18132 GCA_039026695.1 Bacteroidota bacterium | reverse complement strand
AGGATTTTTTAAAAAGTATAAGCGGATCAGCAAAATCTACTATCCGATTTATCGCTTTTACAGTACTATCACCCTTAGTTTCATTTCCCGGAGCATTTACTATAACCTAATAAGTAAATATTCGAAGAAGAGAATCAGACTGTTGTATTTGTTTCTGGCGTTGATTTTTTTACCCCTGGTGCTTGTAAATTTTGATCAATTCCAGTACTTCCCGGAACCGGAAACAGGTTTATTTCTGGACAATAATTTTTATGATGATCTCCGGCCAGCAGATGATTATGTGGAAATGGCCAGCTTGGAATCAAAGTATGTTCAAAGCGATTTCTTTTCACTTTTTATCCGTTATCGACCGGATGATAATAGCCTGATAAAAACTAACTGTCCGGATTTTGAACCACTCAAAAACGACGGATTTAATCCGAACATCTCCATTAAAATGAGGGAAGAAGGTCTAATGATCACTTCGGAAAACTTTGATGATGAGGACAAAGAAATGCTGCTCTCTTGCTTAAGTGACTTCTATCAACTTAAGATCAACGACTCCATTTACGCGGAGCAAAAATTCTACTTTCACGAACATCCCCAAAAGGGGCAAAAAGGGCTAATTACCGTTTTTTCTACCGATGAATTGCTTTACGGAGAAAACTCAATTAAACTTTCCAAGTCCTTTATCCGTGAGTCCGATAGCACCCTGCAAACAAAAGAAATAGCCATTATCCCTTTTTGGCATTCAAAGAAATAGGGATAATCAGCAAAGCGCTAATACGCTTTTCTAAAGCTTCTCCATTAAGAAGTTGGCCATCATCTGGTACAGGTGTGGTCTGCGGTTACCCAAACTATGGGGCCGATCTGGATAGTAGTAAGAATCAAACTGCTTTCCAGCATCAATCAACTCGTCTTGCAGTGTGACTGCATTCTGGAAGTGTACATTGTCGTCTCCAGTACCGTGAACCAAGAGAAAATTACCCTCAAGCCTATCTGCATAGGAATTAGGACTATTATCATCATACCCGGATGGGTTGTCTTGCGGTCTTTGGAGGTACCGCTCGGTATAGATGGTGTCGTAATATCTCCAGGTAGTTACCGGCGCAATTGCGATTGCAGTTTTGAATACATCGTTTCCCTTCAAAATACATAGGGAAGACATATATCCTCCATAGCTCCAGCCCCATATACCAATACGATCCTCATCTACATATTCGTAATCTGCAAGCACCTTAGCCGCAGTAATCATGTCCTCCGTTTCATATTTTCCGAGCTGCCGATAAGTGACTTTTTTGAAATCCGCTCCACGGTAACCTGTTCCTCTAGGATCGACCACTGCTACGAGGTAGCCATTTTGAGCAAGGTACTGGTGCCAGGCAAAATGAGAGCCTCCCCACGAATTAGACACCTGCTGAGAGCCTGGGCCACTATATTGATAAATCAAAAGCGGGTATTTCTTAGTTTCGTCAAAATCCGCAGGCTTAAGGAAGTAAGCGTTCAGCATTTGCCCCTTACCATTATCAATCTTGAAATATTCCTTTTTGCTCCATCCAAAGTCCTCAGTTTTGGAAAGTAGGCTTTCATTGCTCTTCATCACTTTTACGAGCTTGTTTCCTTTGGTACTGTACAGGGAGACCTCAAGCGGCATAGTGCTCGAACTGTGATAGTCCATGTAGTAGGTACAGTCATCGCTCATATTGAGATAGTGCATCCCTGATTTACTGGTGAGCTTCTGTTTTTTCCCTCCTGACAAAGAGACGGAATAAAGATGCCTTTCCAGCGGTGAATCTTCTGTGCTGGTGTAGTAGAGCTTCTTCCTCTTTTGGTCCAATCCTACCAAATCAACTGCCTCAAAAGCTCCTTTGGTGATTTGATTCACCAAGGAACCATCAAGATTATAAAGGTAGAAATGCTTGTAGCCGTCCTTTTCGGTGCTATAAATAAACTGCTTTCCATTCTTCAAATAGGTAAGGTCATCGGTAAATGTGATGTCTATGTAAGTATCACTCAGATCGCTCAAGATGGTTTTTGATGTGCCTGTAGAGGCATTGACGTGTAGAATATCAAGCTTGTTTTGAAGCCGATTGAGTCTTTGCACCGAGAGGAGTTCAGGATCCTGCGTCCAGTAGACTCTAGGGATATAAATGTCTTTTTCTTGCCCAATATCTGCTTTTGTAATCTTTTTATCACTCAAAGAATAGACATGAATTTCTACAGTGGCATTTGTCTCACCTGCTTTTGGGTATTTGTACCGGTAGTCCTCTGGGTAGAGTGCCCCTTCGTTCCAGACCTGCATATTATACTCTGGCACTAACGTTTCATCGAACCGATAAAAAGCGATCTTCTTGCTGTCTGGTGACCAAGCAAATGCTTGGGTAAGGTAAAGTTCCTCTTCATAAACCCAATCGCTGCTACCATTGATGATAGCGTTAAATTCCCCATCGGTAGTCACTGCAGTCTCTTCTCCAGTTTCAATACTTACGAAAAACAAATTATTGTCCCTGGTAAAAGCTACCTTTTGATTATCGGGTGAGATAGTGGCATAGGATTGTCTTCCATCCGCAAGTTGCTTAATGTCTTGGGTGTTTCGATCGTAGAGATAAAAGACCGCAGTGTAAGACCTACGATAAATAGCTTCTCGCTCTGTCATGATCAGGACCAAAGATTCATCATCGCTGAAGCTGTACGATACGATTGATAAATTCAGTGCATTTCCGTCTAAAATATCTTCTACAGCCTCTCCGCTTTTCACACTGAACTTGACAATTTTATTATCAACCAACGCGCTGTAAAACTGTCCATCATTCATCCAATTTAGACTTCTTACTGACTGTGCTCGAAAAGTCCCATCGACAGTATTTCTTATTTCAATTTTCTGCTGTGCGTAGCTGCTAATTACCAGTAGTGCTACAGCCCATGAAAGTGCTAGTTTTCTCATAATATTTTATTCGTTTTCATTTTCAGCGGTCGCTTGCAAGTACATTTCTTTTAAGTCCTCTTCCGAATATTCGGGGAATCTCTCCTGAACCAAGTCAACTACATCTTCATAATCTCCTAGCCAACCAAATAGTTGTGCGATGTATTTCCGATTGATCTCATCCGTAATGTCAGGACCAAGAAATTCATTGACTTGTGCTAACAGGCCCTTTGCTTTTTCTGCAATTCGTTCTAGACCTCCAATCCTTGTACCAAGAAACATTTTGAATCGGAACAGTTTAAGTTTGTTGTTTGCTTTGCGTTCCAAATTCATTGGATGTGATTCGGGCAACTCGGGAATCAAAAACTGATACTCTCCAGCAACCTTTGTGAGAAGCCTCTCGCTGTGCTCAAGCTGCTTGATCATTACTACCAAGTTTTTTAATTCTTCATAGGTCTCAAAATCGATAATGTCCGTATTCCCAATATTGAGGGCATATTCAACAATCTGATAACCATACTGTGGTTCAATAAATCTCCAATTGGAAATGTCGTAGGTGTCTTTATCTCGCACCTCCTCCAGAAAAGATTGGTTACCTATTGCAAACTCTGGAAAGCCTACGCGGAATGCCTCTAGTTCCATTTTCAGTGCAGAGTAAATCTTGACTTTTTCTCTCTGGTCTTTTCGTTCCAGCGCTTTACTCTGGATCAAAAATGCGATGTATACACCTATGACCACTACCGATAAATCAACTACAACCCAACCCCAGCTTCTTTTTAGCGATTTAGAGGAAAACATTTGCTAGGTTTTGCTTTTGAATTGCTGAATGAAGTCTCGAGTAAATTCCGAAAGGACAAGCTCACCGCTGATACGGGCTCTTTCTGGTAGTAATTGATCCCAATGATCTGTCCCACTCCAAAAAACCGTCTTCATTTCTCTCATTGCTTGAGGGTTGTAAGCACTTAGCTTTTTGGCTAGCGCTGTAATATGCTGATCCATTTCCTCGGCGGTTGAGAAAACTTCATTGTATAGACCTTTCTCCTTGGCCCAGTGAGGATCGTAAAATTCTCCTGCATTGATCCCTATCTGTGACATGGCCGACAGTCCCATTTTTCTTTCAATCGGTGCGGATACGATAAACGGACCGATTCCCAAAGCCAACTCACTCAACTTGATGGCGGAAAACTTTGTGGCGAAACAGTAATCTGTAGCAGCTGCCAGCCCGATACCTCCGCCTACGGCTTTTCCTTGAACCCTGCCTAAGATGAACTTTGGGCATTTCCTCATCGCGTTGATCACATTGGCAAATCCCATAAAGAATTTGGAACCTGCCTCTGCGCTATTCACTGCCAAAAGCTCATTAAAACTGGCGCCTGCGCAGAAGGTGCGGTCCCCCCCACTCTTCAGGATCACTACCTGAACATCTTCGTCATTTCCGACGCTTTCAATCAATGCAGCTAGCTCACTTAATACATTGGCTGGTAAAGAGTTGCTTTCTTCAGTGAAGAATTCGATTGTCCCAACACCAGCCTCTTTTTCAAGCTTTACATGACTCATAAACGATAGCTCCATATTTTTGCCTGCAAACAAAAGCTCGTCAAAAGTGGTGGTAAATCGATATCCTGACAGGATATAAAAGCGAAGTGTGCCGAACTCATTGGGAGTCTTTCAACTTTTGATTTTCCTTGTGTCGGGTGGCATCCCTGACGTTTTTCTTTTCAAGATTTTTGGTGAGCGCAGAAGTCAAATCAATACCGGTTTGGTTTGCCAAACATAGTAAAACCCAGAGCACATCAGCCATCTCATCACCTAGATCCTTCCCTTTGTCAGAGACTTTAAATGACTGCTCTCCATAGGTTCTGGCCATGATCCGGGCCAGCTCCCCAACCTCTTCGGTGAGGATGGTCATATTGGTCAACTCATTGAAATACCGCACGCCTGTTGTCTTGATCCATTCATCTACCAGGTCTTGCGCTTCACGTAAGGTCATCTGGTGCTGTTTGCTTCCAGATTTTCATTAATCCGTTTGATCTCAAAACCTTCCTCATCAAGGTGTGAAAGGTAGAATTGCATTCTGGATTCTTCTTCATTCATCAGACTATCCATGTCCGGAGAAAACTCTTCAAAAGTCTCATGCGGGAAACGCTTACCTGGTTCATAATGATCTTCCCAAAATAAGCACTCTTCAATTTGGTGAGTTTTGGGGCTGTAATAGTATTTGAATTCTTCGGCCAATTGATCATCCATAAAGTTGATCATATGACCGGAAAAAATAGGCTTGTTGTTTTCAAAGTAGAAATAGTCATCTCGCTCAAAATGTGAAGTTTTGATGATCCCAACCAACTTAAGCAAACGACCCTGACTAAAGTAGCCTCGTACTTTGTACAATGAATCTGCTCGGACAAAATCGTCTTCTATGATTTGAATCCTGTGATTATGATCAATATTCTTAACCTTATGATCGACTGTTTCTACCAGTTTTTGGTACTCTTTACTCACCTCAGATCCACAAGCAAGCAGCTGGGTAATTACCACTATGATGGCGATTTTTTTCATGATCAAATTTCTTTTCTTTCCGATTGGTAAACGAAAGGTACGAATTTCCTGTCTTTAACAGCTCGCCTTTTTTGTGTGTAAGACGTGATTTTTGAACCTAAAAAGATGATCTAACGTCTTAGCATTAGATTCAAAAAAGCAAACCATGAAATCACTCAAAATCATACCTGTTTTTACTATCGTGATTGCGATGACATTGAGCGCAGCAGCTCAAAAAGACAAAAGCAAGCGACCTAGTCCGCCGGTGCAAGTGTCGAAAAGTGTGAACGGAACTACCGTGACCATCGACTACAGTCAACCTTCAAAGAGAGGCCGTGAAATTTTTGGAGGACTTGAAAAATACGGCAAAGTTTGGCGAACTGGTGCCAATGAGACGTCTTGGATCCAAGTTTCTAAAGACGTGAAAGTAGAAGGAAAAAAACTCCCTGCCGGTAAATATGGATTATTTACCATCCCTGAAAAAGAAGAATGGACCATCATCTTTAATAAAAAGTGGGACGGCTGGGGTGCTTACGAGTACAGCAAAGAAGACGATGTACTTAGGGTGACGGTTCCTTCAAATTCTACAGATGAGATTGTGGAGCGATTTACCATAGATATTGCAGACAGTGGCGAGGTAAGCATGGCTTGGGATCAGACACAAGTCTCTTTTTCCTTAAAGTAATTTTATGTCCCTAAGCTGTAATGACGGCTTGGGGATTTTTGCTGTCTCTGGTATTCGAGAGTTATTCGCCTTTTCAAATAATGTTTAGGATCTGCTCTTTGATCTTCTCCAGGTCATCTTTCATATCCACCACAGTTTGTTGGATCTCGGCATGATTTGCCTTTGAACCAATGGTATTTATTTCCCTGCCTATTTCTTGCGCAATAAAACCGAGCTTCTTTCCAGCGCATGCTTGCTCCTGCAGCGTCTTTTCAAAATACTCCAAATGCTGTTTAAGCCTTACCTTCTCTTCGCTGATGTCTAGTCGTTCTAGATAAAATATGAGTTCCTGCTCAAATCTGTTTTGGTCTACCTTCACCTTGTCACTAATCTCCTCCAAGCTCTTGCTGAGCTTTGCACGGATCTGAGTTGTTCTGTTTTCGTCAGCCTTTTCGATTTTTTTCAACGCAACGTGAATATTTCCAAGGTACTCAGTTAATGTTTCCGCCAGTGTTTCTCCCTCTTGCCTCCGAAAAGAATTGCATTCGGCAAGCGTATCAATGAGGCATTTTTCTATTTCGTTCCAGGGAATTTCTTCCTCAGAAGGTGCGTATTGGCTAATGACTTCAGGAGATCCTAGCGCAAGTTTTACGAAATCCTCATCGGCCGATCCGACCTCTTTAGATAGTGCTAGAAACTCTTCGTAGTAGGCCTTAAAAAGTGATTTATCAACTTGGATACTGTTTTGATGCTCCGTATCGAGCTCTAACTCTATAGTGAGCATCACCTTCCCTCTTTTCAGATGTTCAGAAACCAAATTACGTATTTGGGTCTCTTTGAAATTCAGCTCCTTAGGCAGCCGGGGGGTAAAGTCTAAAAACTTACTATTAAGTGTTCTAACCTCACTTTTTATTTTGAAACGGAAAGTAGTTGCCTCGGCCCTTCCGTAGCCTGTCATGGAATATTGCATTGCTCCAAAGGTAACAAGCACACGCAATGGAGTACCTCAATGGTAGTGGTGAAAATATTTTTAAATGCGATGAACTTAGGCTTGACAAGCCATGTCAGCAGTAATTATCGCCCTAAAGTAATCGCCACTTATCGAAGTAAATGCAAGATCCCTTTGAATTCAGTATTGCTGAATTTTATAAGATAGTAGTAAACTCCTGCCTCAGCATTATTGCCATCCCAGAGGAAGTCCCGGCTCTCTGACCTGAAAACAGGTACTCCTGCCCGATTATTGATTACGATATACTCAAAAATATTATCACAATTGTCTGGAGGTAGGTTTTGATTTATGTCATTGCTATTGAAAAGGCTAAATGAGTCATTTTTACCATCATTATTTGGGGTAAAAACATTAGGAGGTCTGAATTGGTCTTGCCGATTTGCATCATCGAATACCTCGAAAGTCACCTTAAGGGTTTCTGTGTTCGGGATTGGGCATGCATTATCAGTTACAATGAAGAAGACTTCTTGCAGGCTGGTATTCTCTCCAAACCTTAAAAGTGAACATTCGGGCTGCCATTGTAAGACTGAACTTACGCTTCCTACACCAGTAGAAGGCACAAAAGTCAAATTTTCTGATGCAGGTTGTCTAAAGCTAGGATCAAGTTGCAGGGCAATTAAATCGTCATCCAAATCAAAAGCTGAAATTGGGATCCTAACAGTCTCGTTCACCCTGACTCGCTGGATCTCAGAAATACTTTGAAATTGAGGGTCTTGATTCTCCGGGTAATTGACCCTGATTATATGCTTGAGTGTATCAGAGTTTTGCTCTTGACATCTATCATTGTCATTCGCGATGAAGAGTAACTCAAACTCCTGCCCGTCCTGAAAGAGATCTGCATCACAAGATAAGTCCCAAAAAAAATCGCTGGAAATGGACGAATTGCCAGAAACTGAATCGAACTGTACCCCAAAAAAGTCTGGGTTGAAGTTGCCACCTGCAAATCGGAGCGCAAGGTCATCTCCGTCAGCGTCATTTGCCAGTGCCTCGAAACTGAGGATGTTGCCGAGATCAATTTCGGTTGGTAATGCCCGATCTGTACTTACGATGGGATTTGTATTTGCAGGAAGTATAACTGTAGCTTGTACTGAAACGGTATCTCCCGGCACCAGACATTGATCTGCATCTTCCACGATAAGCAGAACTTCAAAATCGTTCGTCTCCTTAAAGTCATAAATGGTGCAATCCGTATCCCAAACTAGGCTACCATTAATGAAACCTGCACTTGTACTATCCACCAATAGATCAAAACCAAAGAGCGTAGGGTCAGGGATATCATTAACCAGAAGCCTTATTTCCAACCCATCATTATCTGGATCGGTTGCCTCAATTATACGCGTGAATATGGGATCGTTATCCTCCTGCTGAATGATAGTGCTCTGATCAAATAGGGTAATGGGCTTTTCGTTTGGTGGCGGCTGCACTTCTATCGTCATACGGACTGTGTCGAGCTGAGGAAGTGGACAAGCGTCATCACCTGCAATCAGATCAAGGATGAAAGGCTCATCCGTGAGTGGCGGACAATCAGGAATACAAATTTCCACCAGAAGGTCACTTCCATCATTTATGAGAGAATCTCTAAATGAAAATATTTCGTTGATATCAGTATCAAAATTTACACCTTTTGCCCTAAGTGAGATCCGTTCTCCTGGAGTGATATTTGAAACCAAAAAGTTAAAGCATGCAGCATCAGCAACGGTGTAGCTTAGAATGTCCTTTTCAGGATCAAAATCCGGATCTCCAGGGATTTCAACATCTACGACCGGTGGATCTGGAGGTTCACAGCCATCCACAACAAGCATCTGAAAATCTCTACGGACCTCTCCTATTTTTTCGCCATCTCTAAATTCCTCTACCTTCACAGAAAACACGTATAATCCTGTGTCGGAAGGGTTGACAGTTAGTAATCCTTGGCTACTAATGCGCAATGGATTTCGTCCAGGAATCATGTTATTTTCAGCAAAACCATCTGCAAAAGACACGTCGACATGTGGCTTAGGCTGAGGTACGGGTAGCGGGTCTTGAGACGAACTATTTAGAGGCGCAACGAGTGAATAGACCAGAGAATCTCCATCTCGATCAACGCCAGTAAACTCAGTGTAATACAATTGATTAATGCAGGCGTAATCGCTCAAGGGTTTGAAAAGGACCGGTGAGGAGTTTTGAAATATCCTTCCCTCTCGCATGAGCGGTGGGATATCTAAGACATAGTTCATTCCGGTACCATCGGGATCAATTATGTTCTTTACCGTGGAGTTCCGGCAACAACGTTCCCACTGGATATAGTAACCTTCAGGATCATCGTAAAGATTTGGATCTAAATCGATGTTGGCTGTATAGAAAATACGATCGGTTCGGAGTTCTGGCCGAGCACATATAATATTGGTATATTCTACTTGCTCAATAGTATCCAAAAGCAACACGTGTTGAGACATCAGCGCACCATCGCTATTTCTAAAAATATAGACGGTAGCGGTACCATCAGGACCTGGATTTTGATCTTGCGCTCGATCAAAGTACTGGATCAGATTGATTTGATATCTGCCCGCTTGCAGAAAAATAAATTCTATCTCTCCACCTACGATGTGGAACCCCTTGGCCACTGCCAGCACCAAGCACATCAAGATTACACTACAAACTCTCTTCACTTTATTTTATCAATATTTGAAACTACAAAATTCTTGAAAGACAGACCACTTACCAACGGCTAATTTTGCCCACTTGAAAATGTCAAGAAAAGAAAAAAATAGGTTCGTCAAGCGCGGTGAGGTACGCGAAATTCAAATTAGTGACTTTGCCTTTGGTGGAAAAGGAATTGGTAAGATAAAGAACGAACACGGCGAGTACATCATTTTTGTTCCTAATACCCTTCCCGGACAGTTAGTAAAAGTCCAGGTACAAAAAGTACGCAAATCCTATGCAGAGGGAAGGCTTGTGGAAATCTTGGAGCGTTCAGAAGATGAGCAAGCCCTTTCCTTCCAGGAAATACCGGGCGCACCTTATATCAGACTTCCTATTGAGCTGCAACATGCCTACAAAAAAGAAAGTACTTTCTCCCTATTTAGGCGAATTGGTAAGGTTGAAAATGTAGAAGCTTTTTTTGATGAGTTTGTAGCATCACCCACAACTTTTCATTACCGAAATAAGATGGAATATGCTTTTTCAGCTATAGGCTATGATCATAAACTCAAAACGGATGTGGATGAGTTTACGCTTGGCTTCAAAAAGAGGGGTACCTGGTGGTGTGGTGATGACCTAAAGAGGGATTCAGGCCTGTTCGATGCGGAGGTGGAGAACGGACTCAGAGACATCAAAAGATACTGTCAGGATTCCGGCTTACCTCCCTGGCACGGTCCCAGAAGAGAGGGCTTTTTTAGGTACCTCGTGGTGCGAAAGTCATTCGTCAGTGATCAACTGCTATTCAATTTAGTGACTACTTCTGCAGGCGTAAAGGAATTTGATTTTCAAGCGTTCTCAGGTTTTCTCCTTTCTAAATTCGGTAAAAGACTGGCTGGATTCATACATACTACAAATGATGAGACCGGAGACCGGACCATTGCAACTAAAGGCCGCACTCAGCTGATTTACGGGAGGGAAACAATCCAGGAAAGTTTACTCGGATTGAATTTTGAAATCAGCATGAAGAGCTTTTTTCAGACCAATCCTAAGTCGGCAGAAAAATTATATGAAAAGGTCATTGAATATGCATTGGAGAAGAGAGAAGCTATTGATAACAATATTGTCTTAGACCTATTTTGTGGTACTGGAACGATCGGCCAGATTGTGGCTTCAAAAAGTGAAAACGCACAGATAATTGGGGTGGATATTGTGGAGTCGGCAATACAAGACGCCAGGGAAAATGCAAAAAGGAACGGGATCACTAAGGTGAAATTCTACGCTGCTGATGTGGGCAAGTTTTTGAGAGAACACCCTGAGTATACAAACCAAATTCGAACGATAATCCTTGACCCTGCAAGAGCTGGAATTGCTCCGAAGACTCTCAAGAAGATCATTGATTTAAAAGCTGAACGAATGGTCTACGTCTCCTGCAACCCGGCTACTCAGGCAAGAGATATTGAGCAGCTCGCCCAGACTGGCTATTCGATTAAAAAGTTTAGTCTGGTAGACCAATTTCCGCATACGGCGCATGTGGAGAGCGTGGTGTTATTGGAATTGAGAAAGTAGATTGAAATTGACCTACATTTTCAAACAATTAATAGAATAAGGTGGATAGGGCTAAGAAAAGCCAATCTCATTTAACACTTTCTTTACACGAAGTAATGATGATCGATGATCAAGCAATAAAAGTCCGCCGTTTGTATTTGAAAGGTATTTGGGTATTACTTCTGCAATAACCTAGAGCCTTGAAATGCTAAGCGTCGTTTACTTACTTTAATGATTTGATGAAAATACGTGTATTTGACAAATCAAAAGTCCATAGCGGTACTTCCTTTTGAAAACCTAAGTTCAGATCCGGAGAATGAGTATTTCTCAGATGGAATGACAGAGGAAATCATCAATGCGCTCACTCGTATCGAGGAGCTCAAAGTGACGGCAAGGACTTCCTCTTTTGCCTTTAAAGGGTTAAAGGAAGATATTCGCATCATTGGAAGTAAGCTAGGCGTTTCTACTGTATTAGAAGGTAGCATTCGAAAAGCCGGCAATCGAGTTAGGATAACCGCGCAGCTTATTAGAACTGACAATGGCTTCCATTTTTGGTCGGAGAATTTTGATCGTGAACTTAAAGATATCTTCGAGCTGCAAGATGAAATCAGTCTTCTTATTGCTGAGAAGATAAGGGAAGATTTTGGTCACATGGAAATACAAGAGCACCTTGTAATTCCGAAAACCTCCAGCAATGAAGCGTATGATTTTTATCTGAAAGGCACGCAGCATTTCAAACGAAAAGACCTTGAGGATGTCAAAAAAGCATTATCGCTTTTTGAAGATGCAGTAGCCATCGATCCTCACTTCTCGGAAGCATGGGCATGTATCGGAGAAACCTACCTGCACTATACAGGCTTTAATTTCATTAGTCCAACCGAGGGAATTATCAAGGCACGAGAAGCTACGAACAGGGCATTGAAAATCAACCCAAAGGAATGCCGAGCGCATAAAACACTGGCTTTCATTCATCTTTTTTATGATCGCGACTGGAATCAGGCCATAGCCTCTTATAATCAGGCTATGACTAGCGGTATGCCTGCTAACAATGATTTTGTTTCTTATTACTATGTTTTTATTGAAAAGAACTATCAGCTGGCCATTGATGTAGCCAAAGAAACGATCTCAAAAGACCCCATACATGCAAGTAGCCATTGGCATCTAGGAGTATGCTTTTATTTTTCGCAGCGATTTGAAGAAGCGCTGGAGGCGTTTGAACAAAGTCTGGAATGCGATCCAGATTATGGCGAATCATTGCGCTGGAAAGGACTAGTGCTAGCTTTTCTAGGAAGGGATGAAGAGGCCTATCGGTTCGTAGATCGCGCACTAGAAATCACGAAAGGCGAAGGGTTGGCTGTCTACGATCGCTTGAAAGTTCGCATTTTGGCGGGGCATACAGATGGAATCGAAGACGAAATAGACGCAATGGATCACCATGACCCTTGTGATGCAGCAGAGCTTTATAGCCTACTCAGAAGACCTGAAAAAGCTGTTGAGTATTTAAAGCAAGGACTTAAGGAAAATTCGATGATGCTTGTTACTCTAAAGCATTTCTGGACATGGGATAATATTAGAAAGCATCAGGGCTTTAAGGAAATCTATGATCAAATGGATTTTACTGACCACAAGGCACACAAGGCACACCCTTCCTCTTCACTCTTAGTCACAACGACGAATAATGCTTTGACTGAAAAAGAGAGTGATGAAATCTTATCTAAAATCAATGAACAAGCCAGTCAAGAGTTCACCATTGTAAATCAAAATCTCACGATGCGAACACTGGCAGAAAAGATCAATATTCACCCTAATAAACTTTCATGGGTGCTCAACGAGAAGATAGGCAAGAACTTCAACGAATTCATCAATGACCTTCGACTCTCTGTCTTTCAGAAAAAAGCCGCTGACCCTAAAAACAGCCACCTTTCCATTCTTGGATTGGCCTACGAAAGTGGGTTCACCTCCAAAACCGTATTCAACAACTTCTTCAAAAAACAAATGGGCATGACACCAAAGAAGTGGCTTTCTGATGTTAAGAAGTGAACTCAATCAGCAATCAACGTCTCTCAATCCCGTAAAAAAATTCCGATTTTCATGTAGACGTTTGATCATATAATCTGAGACGAACCGCTCCTCTCTTCTTTTCAATTTTGAGTCATCATTCAACTTATAAAAACGAAAAGATGACACAGTACAAATCGAAACACTGCCTAAAAGATGATCGCAAGGTGGCTATTATTGGAGCGCTTGTCGCTTTGTTACTATTGATGGGACAGATATCCAAATCTCAAGCGTTCCCGCAAACGATCAAAGGCACGACTAAAGACACAGATAGTCAGAAAACGCTTATTGGTGCCACCGTCAAAATCATCGGAGGTGATCCCAATATAGGATCGATCACTGATGCAGCACATGGCATTGGGCATAGCACTCAATTTGGAATACTACCAACTCTGATGTTTCGCATTTACTTCTAGTCATCACTGACCATTATAATCATGGAAAAGAAAGGATACAGACTCACGGGTTTTCTCTACTTGCTGGTGATTGTGCTGGCTGGTTTCAGTCAGGGATACATTCGTGGAACTGTCATCGTATCCAACGACGCAGTAGCAACCGCTTCGAATATTGTGGAGCAAATGAGGGTTTTTCGGTTGGGCCTTTCATTGGATTTGGTTGCATTCATACTTGACGCAATCATTTCAGTGCTCCTTTATCAACTCTTGAGGCCTTTTGGTAAAACAATGGCGATGGTTTCATCAGCGTTGAGACTCATCGCTCATCCAGCCATTGGTAGTCTAAACTTACTCAATCATTTTCTGGCGTATCATGTTTTGAGCGGTGCAGACTTCCTAGCAGTATTTGACGAAGCACAGCTTCAATCACTAAGTATGATTTTCATACAGGCTCATCAATACGGTTACCTTATTGCAGGTGGATTCTTTGGTATGCATTGTCTGTTACTCGGCCTGCTAATCTATCGTTCCAATACGATTCCTCATCTCTTTGGAGGCTTATTGATAGGTTCAGGATTCGGGTACCTGATAGAGACCTTTGGCAACTTTGCTATGCCTGGTTACGAAATATACACCGCGATGATTGTAGGCATTGCCGCGGCATTGGGTGAGGTTTCGTTGACGCTTTATTTATTAATCAAAGGAAAAAGAACTAAACATCAAAAAATAAAATCATGAAAGCTTTAATCATTTTAATAAGCAGTTTTACAATCAGTTTGATCATTATCAGGCTCTATAAAAAAGAATATAAATTCCCATTAGCCGGGAGAATAGCCATGGCTAGTATGCTCTTGTTTACAGCGACCGGTCATTTTCTATTTCCAGAAGGTATGGCAGCTATGATTCCTGGTTTTTTCCCCTTCAAGCAGTTCACAGTCGTATTTACCGGAGTACTTGAGATCATTTTTGCGATCGGACTACTCACCTATCGAGACCAGAAAACAATAGGTTCAATAATCGTTATCTTTTTCATTCTCATAGTACCAGCAAATATTTATGCCGCTATCGAAGGCGTCAATTACCAGACAGGCGAATTGGATGGGCCCGGAGTGACTTATTTATGGTTCAGAATCCCCTTACAAGTTCTTTTCGTCATTTGGACCTATTTGACAACAATCAAGGGCTCGTTAAAAACCAAATCAGTCACAAGCATGGAGTAGTTTCTTGCTTAGGCTTCCATCTTTTAATCCCGAGACTTGTGTAAATATGGTCTGATGATGTGAAGTGATCCTTAGAATACTATTCTTATTTGAAAGAACCATACAGATGGCTGTTCTGCTCTTTTTCCTTCAAATATCAGGAACATTCATATCTATGGTCTTTTTACGGAAATCTGGTATCAGGAAAGCAATGTCTTTTTACCAACAATGCAAGGGCAGTACACTTTTAAAAATACCATGATTATTTCTGCCTCCTTAGTGGTAGGAGGTACGTTTCATAACAATTAAAATGAAAGCAATACTTCATGCAAAATACGGTCCTCCCTCTGTGCTAAAGGTGACCCAAATCGAGAAACCCAAACCCAAAGCAAATGAAATCTTAGTCAAGGTTCATGCAGCAACTGTCACAGCAGGAGATATTAGGTTACGAGCATCAGACTTTCCTCCACTTGTATGGTTGCCTGCACGAATCATTTTTGGTTTGTTTAAACCTAAGAAGAAAATTTTGGGACATGAATTTGCCGGAGAAGTGGAAGCTGTGGGAGATAGGGTATCAAAGTTCACTATTGGCGATGAGGTTTTTGGAACTACAACAATGTTACCTACTGGATCTTATGCTGAATATATTTGCGTTCCAGAATCATGGAAATCTGGAGTTGTGGCGAAGAAGCCAGAAAGTCTATCTTTTGAGGAGTCGGCAGCCTTGCCGGTTGGGGCAATGACTGCTTTGTTTCTGCTCAAGAAAGCGAAGATTGATAAAACCAAAAAGATATTGATCTATGGGGCCTCTGGAAGCGTGGGGAGTTATGCCATCCAACTGGCACACCACATGGGAAAATCGGTAACGGGCATTTGTAGTACCAGCAATATCGATATGGTCAGATCGCTTGGTGCTGATGAGGTAATAGACTATAAAAAGTATGACTACACTAAACTTTCCTCTGACTATGATATCGTTTTTGATGCCGTTGGGAAAACAACCAAATCAGCCGCTAAGAAAGTGCTGAAGAAGAATGGAATATTTGTTTCCGTAAGTATGATGACGAGCGAGAAAATTGAGGATTTACTGGAAATCAAGCAGATGATAAAAGGAGGAATTCTTAAGCCATTTGTTGATAAAACTTACTCTTTAGATCAGCTTGTAGAAGCCCATGAATATGTTGATTCGGGAAGGAAACGAGGGAATGTGGTAATTAGCAATGCTAAAGTGAGGCTTTAGATAAACCTGATTTTTGTGAGACAATACAATTAAAAAGGTTGTTTTATGACCTATCAATTTCAAGTAGTAGACTGATTTATCAGTTTTGATGCAAAGAGTCTTACATTTAACAAATTGGTTCTTCCTACATTCTGTGAAATTCCAAAATTCAAACAAGCGCCGATTCAGACAATATGAAACGGATCCTCACTACACTCTCCCAAAAATGGCCTGAATATTTGTCTGAAACGCTGATGAATCTGATTATTGGATGAACACAGATCTACTACATAAGGATATAACGGAGAAGATTATAGGAGCCTCGTTTGATGTTCATTCCTTCCTAGGGAATGGTTTTCAAGAAGTTATTTATCAGAGGGCTTTGGCTTATGAAATGAGCCAGCGGAATTTAGATTTTGCTAGGGAGATTGAACAAGACATTTTTTACAAAGATTTGAGAAAACCCATTGGAACACGCAGGGCAGACTTTGTGGTTGAGGGAAAAGTTCTGGTCGAACTAAAAGCCATCAAAGAACTAGAAGATGTTCATCTTGCCCAAGCATTGAATTACTTGAAAGCTTATCGCCTTGAAATCGCTTTGCTAATCAATTTTGGATCTAAGAGTTTAACTTTCAAAAGGTTAGTGCTAACAAATCAGCGCAATCCTTAAATCAACCTAATCAGTGATTCTGACAATATGAAACGCATCCTAACCACCCTCTCCCAAAAATGGCCTGAATACATTTTGGAAATCCTGGTGATTACCATTGGTATTCTCGGAGCTTTTGCTTTAAATAATTGGAACGAGAATAGAAAAGATCGAGACCGACAATCTATCTACTTAAATCAGGTAAATACTAATCTTCAGGATGATCTCGTACAATTAGAATCACTTCTGAAGCAATGTGATGATATTATCGCAATCACTGGCAAAATGATTGAAGGATATAAAAGTCAGACAATGGACATGACGTTCGCTACTACCAACTCCGGGTCTCTGGCTGTTGAAAAAAACTTCAATAATCACCGTAGCGGCATTGATGCCTTGCTCAATTCAGGAAGTTTGGATCTTTTACCAGATGAGGTCAGCCTCGTATTACAGCAGTACTATGAATTATCTGAAGATGTAATGAAAAGAGAATCTTTGTCCAATCAATACATCAGGGACTTCTTTGAACCTCATATGTTTGAAGAGTACACTGCTGCTATTCGACAGGTGGATGCATTTAGTATAAGAGAGATGTATCGAAACGATACCCGAGCACCTTTTTTGATTAACAAAGAAAAATTCCTTGGTGATGAGAAAATGGAAATTCATATTGTCATCAGAAATGTTCAGTCCAAAATCGAATTCTCTATGTATCAAAGATTGATTGCCCTAAATAAAAAACTCCAAAAACAGATTCAACTAAAGCTTGAGTTGAAATGAAGACTATTTACCAAGACAGTGAATTGAGAAATAGTAGAACGAGGAAGAGTGATTTCTTTCTTGGTTGAAGTTTTTGTCTGGTCTCAGATCAATGCAGATGATAAGAGCATCTTCACTAGCTATTCCAAAAAATGATCGTATTACTTGCTGTTGATTGCATTCCATCCTTCATCACCCTATATCAAGAAATAGAGATCGAATAAAGTCATGGCAGATCGATCCGGAATTGCAAAAATAATTGCTTACGCATATGAAAATGAGTGTAGCTGTCACGTCAGACACTTCAGTGTAGTAAGCATTGAGTTGAAAAACTTCTCATCTTCTTGTGATTTGAAATGGGAAAGAACGGAGAACCCAACATGGTTTTGTCCGAGTCTTATCGCTGGTCCACGATCATTTTTCAAGACTTAAGCTAGCTTGA
This sequence comes from Bacteroidota bacterium, assembly GCA_039026695.1. Lineage (GTDB taxonomy): Bacteria > Bacteroidota > Bacteroidia > Cytophagales > Cyclobacteriaceae > Ekhidna. The sequence continues at coordinate 137 of JBCCLV010000086.1, read as the reverse complement.
ATGAACAAAATCCAAAAAAAACCTTGTTTAAGCTCTTCACTCGAGTTTGACACGTCTATATTGAAAAAGTGCTCATACGCTTCGTAGAGGGTTTTTTTGAGTTTTTTTTCAAATATTTGTATATCGAAAACCTGTTT
>JBCCLV010000085.1:0-18159 GCA_039026695.1 Bacteroidota bacterium | reverse complement strand
CTTGGGTGGAACGCCACCCCGGTCGTGCCCAAGAGGGAGAGCAGTAGCCTGGTATCTAGTCGGGCTTTTTTATGTCATTTCAAATCAAAACGGACCCACGGGTCCTTGGGTGGAACGCCACCCCGGTCGTGCCCAAGAGGGAGAGCAGTAGCCTGGTATCTAGTCGGGCTTTTTTTATGCCATTTCAATAAAAAACGGACCCGCGGGTCCTTGGGTGGAACGCCACCCCGATGGGACGCCATCCGGTCAAGCCCAAGAGGGAGATTTGTATAAAGACCTAGAAAATTCCGAAAACTTTGATTCAAAATAAGCAAAGCTAATTTTCGATGTTCTTACTGATTTCTTTTTTTCAAACGTAAAGAGGTTTAATTGCTTCCTGTAGTTACTCAGCTACTTTGCGAAAATCTGCTGGTCGTCTTTGAACGCTTTAAATTCTAAGGCATTACCTGCAGGATCTAGGAAAAACATCGTGGCTTGTTCTCCCACCTCTCCTTTAAATCTTATGTAGGGCTCGATGATAAATTTTGTGTTAGCTGCCACCAATCGGTCTCTAAGTGCCTCCCAGTCTTCCCATCGAAGTACAACTCCAAAATGTGGAACAGGAACCTGATGACCATCAACTGGGTTTTCAGCTGCTTCCGCTGCCTGTGCTGCCTCATGGATTACAAACTGATGACCGAAGAAGTTAAAGTCGACCCAATGATCAGAGGATCTACCTTCTTCAAAGCCCATCACATCTCGGTAAAAATTCCTGGCTGGAGTTAATTCTTTTACCGGAACGGCCAAATGAAAAGGTCTTAGCTCATCCATCTATCTATAGGCTACAATTTGGATTGTATCATCCTAAAAAAGGGTATCGGTAATCCGTTGGGGACACAAAGGTCTCTTTTATAGTTCGGGCACTGACCCACCTAAGCAAGTTCATCATGGCACCTGCCTTGTCATTGGTTCCAGAACCTCTGGCGCCACCAAACGGCTGCTGTCCTACTACTGCTCCTGTAGGCTTATCGTTAATGTAGAAATTTCCAGCAGCATTTCTCAACTTTTGCGTTGCAAGATCCACAGCATAGCGATCCTTACTGAATATGGCTCCTGTCAGTGCATAGGGCGAAGTATTGTTGACCAATTCCAAAACTTCTTCAAATTGAGATTCCTCGTACACATAAATGGTAAGTACTGGACCAAAAATCTCCTCACACATTGTCCTATATTTTGGATCAGTCACTTCAAAAACCGTGGGCTCGATAAACCAACCTTTCGAACCATCATAGTTTCCTCCGGCCACCAAAGTCACACCCTGATCTTTCTTAGCTTGATCAATGTACCCTGTGATCTTCGTGAAGGATTTCTCGTCGATTACCGCATTTACAAAATTTCCAAACTCTTCTGGTGATCCCATTTTTATGGAAGCCAGGTCTTCTTGGACATATTTCTTTACTTCTATCCAAAGATTTGACGGAATGTAAGCCCTTGAAGCCGCGCTGCATTTCTGTCCCTGAAATTCAAATGCCCCCCTTATTAATCCCGTGGCAACTTCTTGAGGATCCGCAGACGGGTGTGCCACAACAAAATCTTTTCCACCCGTTTCGCCTACTATTCGCGGATAAGATTTGTAGTGGTCAAGGTTGGCTCCTATGGTCTTCCACAGGGATTTGAAAACGCCTGTACTGCCCGTAAAGTGTAGCCCTGCAAAGTCAGTGTGCTGGAAAATCACTTCGCCCGCCACAGGCCCATCTACATAGATTAAGTTGATTACACCATCCGGCAATCCTGCTTTTTGGAATACTTCCATGATTACCTGGGCTGAATACACTTGTGTGTAGTTTGGTTTCCAAACCACAGTATTTCCCATCATAGCCGGTGCGGCAGGCAGGTTACCCGAGATGGCAGTGAAGTTAAAGGGCGTAATCGCAAATAAGAAACCCTCGAGCGGCCTGTATTCCATGCGATTCCAAATGCCAGGTGGGGACGTTGGCTGCTGGGTATAAAGTTCCTGCATAAAGGAGACATTAAATCGCAAAAAGTCGATGAACTCACATGCAGCATCAATCTCAGCCTGATGGGCGTTTTTCCCCTGGCCAAGCATGGTAGCAGCATTGATTTTCCAGCGATAGGGACCAGCTAACAAATCTGCTGCTTTTAAGAAAATACTAGCTCGGTTTTCCCAGGTCATACCCTCCCATGCTTCTTTTGCTTCTAGTGCAGCCGCCACAGCCGCCTCAACATGAGACGAATCTCCCTCCGAAAAATACCCCAGTATATGCTTGTGATCGTGCGGACAGGTCATCTTCACCTTGTTAGAAGTACGCACCTGCTCTCCTCCGATAAACATAGGAGCATCAATTTCTTGCGCAAACATTTCCCGATAGGTCGCAAGCAGACTTTCACGCTCGGGAGAACCAGGAGCGTAATTAAGCACGGGTTCATTGATGGGTTGAGGAACAGAAAAGTTTCCTTTGGGCATAATCAAAAACGTTTATTTCTCTTGCAAAGCTAAGCTGAAACCACCTCAACTGACCAATCAGAAACTATGAGAAAGTTCATTACACAAGAATAAAAGGAGCCTTTGAGATAGCTAAAAAATCTTTATTAGTTCCAGTAACGAATTGACTCGCACATCCGCAACAGATCTGCACGATCCTGAGGGATCATAATGAACGGCATACATTCCTACTTCTTTCGCTCCTTGCACATCGGTTCTAGGATTGTCCCCAATCATCGCACTTTGACTTGCCTGTGTTCCAGCCTTTTCCAGGGCATGCAAGAAAATACCTGGTGATGGTTTTTTGTCTCCCGTACTTTCAGAAGTCACCACCACATCAAAAAAAGAATCAATCCCAGAATTACACAACTTATTGTTTTGTGCTTCAGTGAATCCATTGGTAATGATGTGCAGTTTGTATCTGCCTGCGAGATACGTCAGTACTGCTTTTGTGTCTGCGATCAGGTAGGGCTTGGTACTACAATGCTCAAGAAAATAGGAAGAGGCCCTACCTGCACTCTCGGTCTGGGCATCCACCTTTTTTAGCACCTCAACAAACCTCTGTTCTTTAATATATCTCCGGTCTATTTTCCCTTGATTGTACAAGTGCCACAGCTGATTATTTACCTGGTAAAAGGCATCGATAAAAGATTTTAAAGAAATATCTTCAGACGAAAGTTCCAACAGTCTGTGCACCTCTCCCAGCGTTTCCTGGGCACTCTTATCATAGTCCCAAAGCGTGTGATCAAGGTCGAAGAAAAGATGCTCAATCGACTTCAACTCCGATAATTTTTGGCATCAATTTTATTTCTTGCTAGGGCCAAATTTGAACTCACGGTTTCGAAGGTTTCAAGGTCTTTTTGCAGTATTGGATCTTTGGCTAAAAATCCAAAGATCTGACTTATCATATCGTAGCCCTCCTCTTTGATACTATAAAACATCCATTGATCATATTTTCTGGCTGCAACCAAACCGGAATTTTTAAGATACGTAATATGCCTTGATGTTTTTGTCTGTGTAAAATCAAGGATCGTTTCTAAATCCGAAATGCTCAATTCATCCTTTCTGTAGAGTAAATGAAGTATGCGAGTTCGGGAATCGTCCGAGAAAGACTTGAAGATTTGGGTGCCAAAAGCCAGGTTGAAATTCTTAAGCCTCATATTATCACTAAATTTACAAAAACCAAGACGCTAGGATTGAGTTTCGGACTATAGACGATGGAAAGTAAAATAAAGTTATTTCTAGCTTCCCTGCTCATATTGAGTAGTCAATTGCTCTGGTCTCAAGAAGCTCAGAAGAAAGAAGTAATTCAGTTTACAGGAGTTGTATTTAATGAGGATAGTACCGCAATTGTACCTGGCACGCACGTGTATTTCCCCAAATCAGGTCGAGGTACTACCACCAATCCTTATGGGTTCTTTTCCATGCCTGCCCTTGAAGGCGATAGTGTAATATTCAGTGCGATTGGATTTAAGCGCACCTACTATGTGATTCCTGAACACAAAAAAGAGTCAAGTCTGCGTGTCATAGTAACCCTCAAAGAAGACATCAGCTTTTTGGAAGAGGTTGAGATTAGGCCGTATCCAACTGAAAGCATGTTTAAAGAAGCTTTGATTACCATGGAGATGCCGCATGAACAGGAGTACGCAAACATCCATCAGTGGCTAAGGAGCAACTACATGCGAGAAGCTTTTTACAATTTGCCTGCATCTCCAAATGCCAATGCTCAATATCTAATCAATCTGCAGCAGCAATCCTACACCAACCGCTACGCACCAACTGCAATTCCAATCCTCAATCCTTTTGCGTGGGGTCAGTTCATTCGGTCGCTTAGGAGGAATAACTGATCTTCTCGATTTTTCGGAGTGTCTTTTCCTGCCAGTATTTCCGCTAAAAAGAGCTGGATAGCCGAAAATTGGGTGAGTTTTTTTAGATTTCCATTTAATAAAATTGCCCATGAGAGATATAAGACACGACTGGACCCTTGAGGAGATCAAACAGATTTATGAAAAACCGCTTTTGGAGCTAGTCTTCGAGGCGGCAACTGTTCATAGAAAGCACCACAACCCAAGAGAAGTCCAGGTAAGTAGTCTTATTTCAATCAAGACTGGAGGTTGTCCGGAAGATTGTGCTTACTGCCCACAGGCTGCTCGGTATCATACAGATATTAAAGTACATAGGCTCATGGAGGTAGAAGAGGTACGTGAGCGGGCAGAAAAAGCAAAAGCGAATGGTGCTTCACGAATGTGCCTGGGAGCCGCATGGAGGGAGGTAAGAAACAACCGCGACTTTGATAAAGTCTTGAACATGGTCCAGACAGTAAATAGCATGGACATTGAGGTATGCTGCACTTTAGGAATGGTTTCGGAAGAGCAAGCTCAGCGCCTGGCAGACGCAGGACTGTATGCTTACAATCATAATATCGATACTTCAGAAGCTTTTTACGATGATATTATTTCCACTAGGGAGTATGACGATCGACTTAAAACCATCGAAAATGTAAGAAAAGCGAAAATTACCGTTTGTTCAGGTGGAATTATTGGCATGGGAGAAACTCCGCTGGACAGAATGGGGATGCTACTTACATTGTCCAACATGGAGACTCACCCTGAGTCTGTACCGATCAATGCGTTGGTCCCTGTGGAAGGGACACCGCTCGAAGAGCAACCAAGGGTTCCTGCTCACGAATTGATTAGGATGATCGCAACAACAAGATTGGTAATGCCAGCTTCCGTGGTTAGGCTTTCAGCAGGCCGTGAAGGTCTTGGACTTACAGATCAAGCCATGTGCTTTATGGCAGGGGCCAACTCCATATTTGCTGGAGACGTGCTGCTCACTACGCCTAATCCTGATTTTAATGACGACAAAGAAATGTTTGACCTGCTAGGTCTGGTTTCGAGGGAAGCATTCAAATATGACAAAAAAGAAAGGGTAGAAACCAAAGACACTGCAGTAAAGGATCGTCCTATACTCATTACTGAAACAGAGGCTACACTAGGGGTGGAGGTATAATTTTCGCAGGTATTATTTTGTTTCTAGTGTGCTAATAATATGGTAGGCAGAAGTAATCGTATGCCATGTACCAGAAACAAGCCCCTAGTAATTCTCAGCCGGCATTGCACATGGTTTTCCTCAACAGTGACTCAGTTTCCATGAAAATAAAAGCCCCTAAGAGGCTTAAGGATACATCTCGAAAGACTAAACAGTGAACATCTACCAAAAAGCACTGGCTGAGAGAAAACGCTTGCACCTAAAGCGTCATTTACCCATCCTCCCAGAGGGAATCGACTTTTTTTCCAATGATTACCTAGGGCTGGCAAGAAGCTCGAAACTAGAACAGAAAATAGCTGAAGAAGCGGCCAATTTCTCACTAACAAATGGGGCTACCGGATCTAGACTTTTAAGCGGTAACTCTTGGTACGCAGAAAATATAGAAGCGCAAGTTGCTGAATACCATAATTCCGAAGCAGCCTTGATTTACCCCTCTGGATACACTGCTAACCTGGGGCTAATTTCCTGTTTGGCAACCAAGGAAGTCACCATGGTTATGGACGAGCTTCTACATGCAAGCCTTATTGACGGCTCGCGGCTAGGCAAAGCGCCCAAGGTCATTTTCAAACACAATGATGTTGACGATCTGGCAAAACACTTAGAAAAAATTCAAGGCGAAAAGCTGGTGGTGGTGGAGTCTGTGTACTCGATGGACGGGGATCTTTGTCCCATTACGGAGGTAGCCCAAATCTGCAAGGATCATCAAGCCATGCTGATCGTGGATGAAGCGCACGCGATCGGCGTGTTTGGTAAGAATGGTGAAGGGCTTGTGCAGGGTGCCAAATTAGAAGATCAGGTAATGGCCAGAATCATCACCTATGGCAAAGCTCCCGGAATTCATGGAGCAGCAGTCGTGGGGCCTAACTGGCTTAAAGACTATCAGGCGAATTTTTCCCGTTCGCTAATATTTTCCACCGCCCCTTCACCGCATCAGTTTGCGAGCATTGCAGGGTTTTATCAAATACTTCCAGAATTAGAGGAAGAAAGACAAGACCTTAAAGCATTAGTAAAGCACTTTATAGCAAAAAGAGAAAAGCACCAAGGAGTATGGCTGCCATCCCCTTCTCACATTCAGTCAATCATTGTACCTGGAAACGAAAAAGTTGTAGCGCTTGCAGAGCAGCTTCAGAAAGTAAAAATCAATGCGCTACCTATTAGGAAACCAAGCGTAAAAGAGGATCAAGAACGAATCAGAATTTGCCTACACTCCTTTAATACCAAAGAGGAAATTGACCTCTTGTTTGAAAAAATGGAGCATTCAATATCACAAAGCTGACTCCTCTAAAAATTGATAACATCGTTCACTATAACGAACGCCATCAATGAGAGCAGTATCACCATACCTACCTTTTGGGCATTTTCTAAGAACTTATCAGACGGTTTACGGCCGGTAATCATTTCCACCGTGAGGAAAAGGACATGACCACCATCAAGTGCAGGAATTGGTAAGAAATTCATAAAGGCGAGGACCATAGATAGTAGACCAACCAAGAACCAAAATCGATTCCAGTCCCATGTACCCCCAAATTGTTTCATAATTCCTAGAGGGCCCATTACGGATTTTCTTGGATCTATATCTCCTGAAATCATTTTGCCAAGACCTTTCGCATTTAGGATGACTGCATCAAAGGCCTGTGTCGTCCCTTCTGCTACCGCTTCTCCGAAAGTGAAATCTTGTTGTACATACTGTAATTCCGTCGAGGCTTGAAAACCAATCGTACCATCCTCCGTGACCTTGGCATTGAGACCGACCGTCTCTCCTCCTCGGATCACTTCCATGGCTATATCCTGGTCCTTCAGGGAATCAAGAGCCAACGAAAATTCGTGAAAGTAATTGATCGGATTTCCATTTACAGAAGATATTTTATCACCGGCTAAAAGTCCCGCAGCTTCTGCGTTACTTCCCTTCACCACCTCCCCTACGTTGAAAGGATTAAGCGGGGTGATGACTGGTACCTTCTTGCCCTTTTTAGTGATCTTATCAATGAAATTGTTGGGCAATTCAATTTTCACTATGTCTCCTTTGCGGTCAACTTCGTAGTAATTATTTGAGCCCAACAGCACGTCTCCACTAAACAGATCCGAAAAGCGGTCAAAGTCATTGCCATTGATGGAAATTACCCTGTCTCCGTCTTCAAATCCGAGTTGCTGGCCCAAATCAAAGGCGTAAATACCATTTCTATTCAGTTCTTGCTTAGGTAAGTAAGAGTCTCCATTTACCAACGCCAAGACAATGAAAATCAAAATTCCGGTAACCACATTTACAATGATTCCGCCCATCATTACAATCAATCTCTGCCAGGCAGGCTTAGCTCGAAATTCCCACGGTTCTGGTTCTGCACTTAAGCTTTTCGTGTCGAGTGATTCATCAATCATGCCGGTAATTTTGACAAATCCTCCCAGGGGTATCGCACCGATAGAGTATTCTGTTTCTCCAAATTGCTTCCCCCAAATCTTGGGAGGAAAGCCAATGGAAAACTTCTCCACTCGCATTCCAAACGATTTTGCTGCGATCAGGTGTCCCCATTCGTGTACTCCCACCAAAATTGACAGCCCTAGCAAGAGCTGACCCACCATAATAAGTGTTTCCATCTATCTAATTAATTCTACTGCAAGCGTCCGTGTTTCTTTATCTGTTTCTACAAGATCCTCCAGCGCAGGATTGCGAATATAACTTACCTTTTGAAGGCACGATTCAATCAAGTCTGAAATCTCCAAGAATCCAATCTGATCATGTAGGAACGCTTCTACCGCGATTTCGTTCGCTGCATTCAAGATGCAAGGCTGATTTCCCCCGGCATGTCCTACATCAAATGCCAGCTGTAAGTTTCTAAAAGTTTCTAAATCCGGCTTTTCAAAGGTCAGTTGAGGATATTCTGAAAACTTAAAACGTTGAAAATTCGATGAAATACGCTCAGGATAGCTCAAAGCAAACTGGATCGGAAGCTTCATATCGGGCAGACCCAATTGAGCTTTGATGGATCCGTCCTCAAATTGTACCAGCGAATGAACAATTGACTGTGGATGAACCACCACTTCAATTTGATCAAAGTCGATCCCAAAGAGCCATTTAGCCTCGATCACTTCAAGGCCTTTATTCATCATAGTGGCAGAATCGATGGTGATTTTAGCACCCATATCCCAATTAGGATGCTTGAGCGCTTGTTCCTTTTTTACAGTAGTACAAAACGATCTGTCTTTACCTCTAAAGGGGCCTCCTGAAGCTGTTAAAATCACCTTCTCTATTTTGTTGTGAAATTCTCCAACAAGACATTGAAAAATGGCAGAGTGCTCTGAATCAACTGGTAGAATGTTTACTCCCTTTTCCTGTGCAAGGCGGGTAATGATCTCTCCTGCTACTACCAGTGTTTCTTTATTGGCCAGTGCTATTGGCTTTCCAGATTCAATGGCACTGATCGTAGGTTCAAGGCCGGAATAGCCAACTAAAGCAGTAAGTACAATATCTACGGAATCCATAGACACAACCGATTTCAATGCTTTTTCACCGGTAAAAACTTTAATATCAAGCGGATCAAGTACCTCAGATACTGCTTTGTACTTCCCTTCATTTACTATTACGACGCAATTGGGCTTGTAAAGCTTCGCCTGCTGAATTAGTAAGTCAGCATTGCTATTGGCCGTTAGTACTTCTACCTCGAATCGGTCGGGGTGCTGGGCCACCACTTCGAGCGTCTGCGTGCCAATAGATCCTGTAGATCCTAAGATCGCCAGTCTTCTTTTACTCATATATGGAACTCAAGATTATCCAAGGAGGACAAAACAGCTGTTGCGTACTTTCGGTGGGAATAGGTTCTTACATCATCCAACCTTCGAGGTAAAAATTGCATTGGTAACAAAACTAACCTTTTGCATATTTTAACGAATAAATCGAATTGTTTTAAAACGTACAAAGTTTCAAAACCTACAATCTTAAATGTCGATGAAGAAGATTTTACTATTCGGAGTAGTGGGTGTATTTTCTGGAGCCCTTGGAGCATACCTTTTTGTATCTTTTGAATCAACTCGCAAAGAAGATCAAGTACGAAATGTAGTCATTCAAAAAGTAGCCGGAAATACCGAGGTTAATGCGCCCCAGGTATCGACTGTAAGTAGTGCTATTCGAGATTACATCCCGACCGAAAATTTTGTGGAGGCATCTTCCAATAGCACTTCAAGCGTAGTGTTCATCCAGACGCTAAGTGAGGTAGAGTACAGGACTGGAGGGTGGATGGACTGGTTTTTTGAACCCCGATCTTCGCAGCGAGTGGGAAGCGGATCAGGTGTGGTCTTTTCGAAAGACGGTTATATTGTAACTAACAATCATGTCATTCAGGATGCCGATGAAATCACTGTGATTGCAGGAAAGAGAAGCTTTAACGCAGAACTTGTGGGAAGAGATCCTAGCTCCGATCTGGCAGTAATAAAAATAGAATCAGATGTATTGCCAGTGATCAAAATCGGAAACTCAGAGGAGGTAAAAGTAGGTTCTTGGGTGCTTGCAGTGGGTAATCCGTTTAATCTTACTTCTACAGTCACAGCTGGGATCGTAAGCGCAAAAGGTAGAAACATTAATATTCTTAAAGATAAATTTCCGATAGAAAGCTTCATTCAGACAGATGCAGCAATCAACCCCGGAAACAGTGGTGGGGCACTTGTAAATTCAAACGGTGAACTCATTGGAATCAATACAGCCATTTTATCTCGTACAGGCTCCTATGCGGGATATGGATTTGCCATTCCAGTAAATATTGTGAGTAAAGTGTTTAATGACCTGGTCAAATACGGTGAGGTACAAAAAGCATTTACCGGTTTGGAGTTTATTGATGTGGACAGTGAACTTGCATCGAAGCTTCGCATTGAAAACTTAGATGGTGTCCTGGTTACTGAAGTAAAAAGAGGTGGAGCAGCCGCCAAAGCTTCGATAGAAGAACGAGACCTAATAAGGTTGGTCAACGGTACCACAATACAAAGCAAGTCGCAGCTAGAAGAAATAATCGCTAAAAGCTATCCAGGGGATGTTTTGAAAATACAAATAGAGAGAGAAGGGGTTGCTAGAAACGCCGAACTTACCCTCACAAACAGAGAAGGAACTACTTCTATCATCAAGAGGAACATTTACTATGCTGAAGACCTTGAGGCAAGCTTCGAAAGTGTGTCAAAAGTAGAAAGAGACCTTCTGGGAATTGCGAGCGGCGTAAAAGTGATAGATCAAGAGCGAAACGGCTTCTTCTCAGCCCTTGATATCCCGGATGGATTTATCATCACTCAAATAAATAATAGACTAATAGATAGCCCCGAAGAATTAGAGAAAATTCTTGCGAATATCAGAGGAAGGTTTGATGTAATAGGAATAAACGAAAGAGGCAGAAAGGTGTATTTCCCTTATCGCAGGTAGCATTCGCAAGTTTAGAAGCCTAGCACGATTATCAAGGCTTAAAAACAAAAGTACATTGCGAGTAAAATTTCTAGATGGTTCTCATTTTAAGCTTCTTTTTGAGCTCATCTACCGAGTACCTAAATTTTGAATCTGTATCGATCATATCATTTACTGATTGTAGTGCGTGTATCACGGTGCTGTGGTCTCGACCACCGAAGTGGAAGCCGATAGATTTTAAAGAGTGATTGGTGTAATCTTTAGAAAAATACATAGCAACCTGCCGTGCTATTACGATTTCCTTCTTTCGCGTCTTGGCTTTTAGATCTTCCTGATCAACGTGAAAGTAATCTGAGACCGTTTTTTGTATATAATCGATACCTACCTCTGAATCGATCTCCTTTACGATGTTCTTTAAGACCTTCTTTGCAAGTTCAAGATTTATATCAACCTTCATTAAAGAAGCATGCGCAACCAATGAGACGATTACGCCCTCTAGCTCTCGGATGTTGGTATCTACAGTGTAGGCTATATATTCAAGCACTTGCGACGGAAGCTTGATTCCATCTTCCTCCATTTTCTTAAGAATGATCGCCATCCTGGTTTCAAAAGCAGGCTGTTGCAAATCAGTGGTCAGGCCCCATTTAAATCTTGAGACCAATCTCTCTTGCAAGCCTCGCAAGTCTCGAGGTGGACAATCACTAGTCATTATGATCTGCTTTCCTGCCTGATGGAGGTGGTTGAAAATGTGAAAGAAAATCTCTTGAGTCTTTTCTTTCTCTTTCAAAAAATGAACATCATCCAAGATCAATACATCTACTTCCCTGAAGTAGGCAATGAAGCTCTGCACGCTGTTATGGCGGAGAGAATCAATGAACTGACTGGTGAATTTCTCAGAAGCCGCATAAACTACTTTTTTGGACGGATCGTCCTGCTTGATTTTGTTGCCGATCGCTTGCACAAGGTGAGTTTTCCCAAGACCTACCCCACCATAAATCATTAAGGGATTGAAAGAGGTAATTCCAGGTCTTTTTGCTACGGCAAAACCTGCAGACCTACCAAGTCTATTGCAATCTCCTTCGATAAACGTATCGAATGTATTCGTGGGATTAAGACAATTTATTGCTTTGAGTTGATTGATAAAATCTCGGTCAATTGCCTTGGAATTTGCTCCGCTTGAAGCGCCTAGCTCACTGGTACTCAGCTTTGTAGCTCCGGCGTTTTCCTGCAGATTATCTTCTACTACAACAGAATATTCCAATCGTGCGCCTTGGCCCATTTCAATTGAGATAGCCTCCTTTAAGGTATCTACAAAGTTTTCTTCAAGCCACTCATAGAAAAACTGACTTGGAACTTGAATGGTAAGGATCTTACCTTCTGATTTTAAGGGCTTTATGGGTCTGAACCATGTGTTGAAACTTTGATTTGGAATACGCTCTCTTATGTATTCTAAACAGTTTTTCCATATCAACTCATGCATTTCTTGGTACTGTCATTAAGTGGTTTATAAATGGCGCTGGTGGCTTTCAAAAAATGAAAGGACATCAAATATGTGGACAGAAAAATTCTAAAAAAAATGGACATCAAGCTTGATTTTTAAAATGTTTATCCAGGCCTTTCAAATGGTTTTTTCATTTGGAAATTTCTTCGAAAAATCCAATTTTTCTTAACATTGGAATTCTAACTACTTTAGTAAGATTGGAATCTAACAAAGCAAATTTTTTAAACGAGGAATTAGATCTATCAGTATTTGAGCCATCGGGATATGCACAGTGGAAAGAGGAGGCTCAACGTACACTCAAGATTGAAGAGGTGGAATCAACGCTCTCTTGGGAGACCTCTGAAATCCGGAACTTAAAACCCTACTACGCTCAGGAAGATTTACAAGGAATTTCTAAGCAAATAGATTTTTTTCAGCAGCTACCGTCGCATTCTTGGAAACTCTACCAAAGGGTAATTGTAGTGGATGAGAAGGTAGCCAATCAGGAAGCACTAGACGGGTTGGTCGGTGGTTGTGATGGAATCATTTTTGAGATCTCAGATCGCTTAGATGAGAAGACCCTTCTTAAGGATATAGATATTACGATCTGCGATGTATCCTCTACCAAGCATTTGACTGCTGCAAATACAATGACGCCAGACAATTGCTTGAAAGTCGCTGATGATCTTTCGGTCACCAATCACATTCTTTCTGCAATAGATCAAATTAGAAATCAACACGAATGGATTACTAGAACTGCCTTCACCGATTTTTTTCTAGAAATAGCCGCAATCAGAGCATTAAGATTTCTACTCGCTGACGTACATTCCGGAAAAGAGACTAAAATACACTCGGTAGCCAGCATGGGAATCAATGAAGAACAACAATGGTTCCTCAATACTACCTGCTGCCTTGCTTCGATCTTAGGCGGCAGCTATTCTATTGAGCCAAGGATTTCCAAGGGAGGTGCTCGGATTACCAGAAATGTAGGCAATATCATCAGGGAGGAATGCTATGTTGAAAAATATGAAGACCAGTGTGGCGGTGCTTTTTATGTCGAAGCGCTCACTAACAAAATTATTCACTCGGTCCAGCAGCGATTAAAATGAAGTCTCAAAACTTTTTACAATCGGGATTTACTGCGGGGTTACCTCCGTTTTTAAGAGGTCCGTATGCCACCATGTACACCTCGCGCCCCTGGACCATCAGGCAATATGCCGGTTTTAGTACTGCCGAAGAATCAAACGCTTTCTACCGGAGAAATCTAGCGGCAGGACAAAAAGGACTTTCGGTAGCATTTGACCTTGCCACCCACAGGGGATATGATAGCGACAATGAAAGGGTAACCGGAGATGTGGGAAAAGCAGGGGTAGCGATTGATACGGTGGAGGACATGAAAATCCTATTTGATCAAATACCACTCGATCAAATGTCTGTTTCTATGACCATGAATGGGGCAGTTATTCCAGTGATGGCCTTCTTCATCGTAGCAGCTGCTGAACAAGGGGTGAAGCCCGAGCAACTCACAGGCACCATTCAAAATGATATTCTGAAAGAATTTATGGTGCGTAATACCTACATATACCCACCAGCGCACTCTATGCGAATCATTGCCGATATCTTCCAATATGCTTCGCAAAAAATGCCAAAATTTAACTCCATCAGTATCAGTGGCTATCATATGCATGAAGCAGGCGCTACGGCTGAGCTGGAACTTGCCTTTACGCTAGCTGATGGGCTAGAGTACGTACGTACTGGAGTAGAAGCCGGAATCGATATTGATTCATTCGCACCGAGGCTTTCCTTTTTCTGGGGCATTGGTATGAACTTCTTCTCAGAAATCTCAAAAATGCGAGCTGCGCGCGTCTTGTGGGCCAGAATCGTGAAGGATTTTCATCCTAAGAAAGCAAAATCTATGGCGTTGCGCACCCACAGCCAGACCAGTGGGTACAGCCTTACAGCTCAGGATCCCTACAATAACGTAACCCGCACTACGCTAGAAGCAATGGCCGCAGTATTAGGGCACACACAATCACTCCACACCAATGCTCTGGACGAGGCAATAGCGCTTCCCACCGATAATTCGGCACGAATTGCCCGAGATACCCAATTGTATCTTCAAGGAGACATCAACCTTACACGGGTGGTAGACCCTCTAGGAGGATCAGCGTTTATAGAAAGACAAACCGAAGATTTAATTCTAAAAAGCTGGAAGTTAATTCGGGAAGTAGAGCGGCTTGGAGGTATGTCGAAAGCAATAGAGCAAGGCTTCCCGAAAATGAAAATAGAGGAAGCTGCGGCAAGGAAGCAAGCGAGAATTGATAGTGGTAAGGAGGCCATTATTGGTGTAAACAAATTTCTATCTGAAGAAAAAACAGATCTTGAAATCCTTAAAGTAGACAATGCGAGGGTCCGTGCCCAGCAAGTAGAGCGGCTGGAAAAAATCAAAAAAGATAGAAATCAGGAAAAGGTTGACGCTTGTCTTCATGCACTTACACAAGGAGCGGCTGGTAAGCAGAATCTGCTTGAATTGGCTGTAGAAGCGGCAAAATGTAGGGCTACGCTAGGAGAGATTTCGGACGCAATGGAAAAAGTTTTCGGTAGATTTCAAGCTCGAAATCAAGTGGTATCAGGTGTGTACGCTTCTTCAATCAAGGATAATGACGATTTCAAGGCTGCCAAAGCATTGTCGGATCAATTTGCAGAATGGGACGGCCGCAGACCCAGAATTATGATTGCCAAAATGGGTCAGGACGGTCACGACAGAGGGGCAAAGGTGATTGCCACAGCTTTTGCGGACTTAGGATTTGATGTAGATATAGGTCCGCTTTTTCAAACCCCAGCAGAAGTGGCAAAGCAAGCAATAGAAAATGACGTACATATTGTAGGGGCCAGTTCTTTGGCGGGAGGACATACTTCTTTGATACCCGAGCTCCTACAAGAGCTGAAGCGCTGGGGTGCCGGTGATATCCTGGTAGTAGCAGGCGGCATAATCCCGGAGCAAGACCATGAAGAATTATTTGAGAAAGGAGTTACTGAAATTTTCGGCCCAGGAACCATTATTTCCAAAGCGGCTTCCAAGATTCTACTAAAGTTGATGAAACCAGAATAGCACCAAATTCAATATATTTAGATATAAATACTAGTATCTAAGCCCAAGTCCTACCAACATTACCGATGGCAGAATTGTCAATGTTCTGTCCCTGTAGCTAAACACACACCAAATGAAGTACTTACAATATGCCCTGATGATCCTGGCTCTAGCCACCACGACTTCTGGATTTTCCCAATACCAAAAGTATATAGATAAAGCAGATGCCGAGTACAAGACCGGAGATTACGCTAGTGCGAGAAAGCAAATCGCTAAAATGCAAAAAAAGGTTTCTAAAAAACTCGGAAATGAAAACAGGTACACTGCGATTGCACTGGTGAAAGAAGCAAAAATCAATGTGGGTCTAGGGGAACTAGTAAGTGTAATGAAGCCGCTAAAGGCTGGGATTGAAATGAGTAAGAAAGTCAATGGAGAATCAAGCGCAGAGCATGCTTTTATATTGATGGAAGCAGCGGAGGTTTTAATCGCATATGGGCATTTCAAACTCGCTGATGAATACCTAAGTCAATCTGCAGCTGCATTTGCTGCATCTTCCTCTCTTATTGAAGACATCAAGGCGCAGCTAGAAGTCCAGAAAGCCCAGGTGCTATCCGGCAAAGGATTCTACAGTGAAGCCATACGTGTGGTCAATAGTCAAGAAGACTACTTTCTTAAAAGAGCAAAATCCTCGGAAGGTGGTAAGGAGGATATTGAGCAGAGAAAGGAAGAATTCGCATTAATGATGATTGTAAAGGCCAATTCGCTACGTAAAATGGGTAACTATCAATCAGCTGATTCTGCCTTTATCGCAAACCTTTCCTGGGTAGATGATAACCTGAAAAAAAGCCATTTACTGTGGGCGCAAAATGCATTTCTAAATGCCAAACTTCTGGAAGAAAATGGATTGGCAGTGGCCGCCCAGGCCAAACTATATGAAGAGGCTTATGAGTGGGCAGTAAGAAAATACGAATACTCTCATAATACGGTGATGACCATGCAGGCAAACCTGATGAGAGCCTACTATCTCAATGGGCAAAAATCCAGGTTAAAGATTACACAAGCGGACTTTAAAAAATCACTGAAGGAATTTGATAAAAAAAGCATTTTCAACCTGGCAGAAGATAAAATGGACCTCACATTCGATATTGCTGACCAAGATATCCAGCAGCTTGAAAATGAAGTAAACGGTATGCTGTCCGAATCTGTAATCCCTGAATTTCATCAGGAGCGGATCACTTTGCTGGAGCTGGCGAAGAAAGTGGCTTTATATGCGGGCCGGCACAAGAACACTGAGGCATACGACAATGCGATTTTGAAGATTAAGGGGGAACTGCTAGGAGAAGATGCCCCTGAATATCACCTTACAAAAGTCAAGCTGGCAAACTACTATGTGGACTTCACCGACAAGTTTAATGAAGCCTCTGGTATTTATACTGAAAGTTACCACCAGGTGGTGGCCCCCGAAATCACCAAAGGGCACATAGACTACCTTGATATCCAAAACCACTTAGCCAAGTTTTATCAAGAGACCGATAACTATGAACGTGCTTCAGAAATTTTGGATGATGCTTTGTTGGCCGCCAGGGTGAAGTATGATGATAAGGACATTGAATACGGACGGGAGCTTGAGAAAATAGCAAACCTGCAAATCAGTATTGGGGAGTATGATAAAGCCACCGACAATATTGAGGATGCGATAGAGATCATGGCTGATACTAAATCTGGTGAAGCACTTACTTACTTGGCAGACGCACTGATCACCAAAGCGAAATTACTATCCATCAAAGGAGAATATGATCAAGCCGAGCAGCTCATCTACGACTCAGATGATTTTCGTGCACAGGGAGCCCTGACTACAGATGTGGCGAGCCTCAATCAGGCCGAAGATTTAGGCGGACTGTACATGAATATTGGGAGATACGCAGATGCGCAGGAAAAACTAGTCAGTGCCCTTTTTGAAAAGCAGAACCAATTCGGGCCCAACAGCCGTCATCTTAATTACACACTGGTACAAAATGGAAAGCTGAATCTGATCAAAGGAGACTACACAGAAGCTGAACAGCAAGCAAGACGGGCCAACTCTTTGAGCACCAGTATTTTCGGTGATGAAAGCACAAAAACAGTCCCTTCCATGCTACTGCTTTCGGATGTTTACACTGTGATTGGAGACTATGAAAAAGCCGAAGGATTGCTCAAGAAGTCCATTGACATACAGGAAGGGAAGTTTGGCCAAGAGCACATTGACGTAGGCAACTCCATCTCGAAATTGGCCCTTGTCTACTTCTATCAGGATAAATCCCTGACGGAGATTCAAACGCTTTTTCAAGAAGCTGAAAGAATTATTGGAAAAAAGCTTGGGTCCAACAACCCGACTTATGCGGAGATTTTGAAAAATATGGCGGTTGCAAACATTGCTGCGAGCAACTATAGTTTGGCTTTTACTTACCTCAATCAGGCAGAAGCAGTTTGGTCAAAAAAAATCGGAAAGCGAAACAACATCAATGCCGCCACTACGCAGGTATTAAAAGGAGACATCTACTATAAGCAAAAAGACTACTCTCAGGCAGAAAGATTTTATCGGGATGCACGAAAACAGTATGAAAAAGTTTTTAACGTGAATCATCCTGAGTACGTCAAGGTGCAGTCCAAGCTAAGCAAAACCTATTTTATGCAGGAGCGCT
>JBCCLV010000084.1:0-18471 GCA_039026695.1 Bacteroidota bacterium | reverse complement strand
TGATTTATTGAAAGAAGACTTAAATGATTAAGGAGTATCAAATAGAGGCAAACCTAGTTAAGCAACTAATAGAGCTTAAATACACCCATCGAACTGATATCGTTGATCGGAAGACTCTTGAGCAGAATTTCAAATCGAAATTTGAATCACTAAATCGAGTCAGACTTTCGAACAGTGAGTTTCTCCGTCTTCGAAAGGAAATCATTAGCCCTGACGTTTTCGCTTCTTCCAAACTGCTCCGTGAAAGACAATACTTTCAGAGAGAAGATGGCATACCTCTTCATTACATATTGGTAAAAAATAAAGACTGGTGCAAAAATGATTTTGAGGTAGTTAGCCAGTTGCGAAGGGTTGTTTCCTTCAAGTTCCGATAACAACCATGAGCGAAAAAATAAGCATACGATTTTTTGATGACCGGGAAGTGAGGGCGATTTGGGATGAGGAGCATAGCAAATGGTGGTTTTCAGTATTGGATATAGTAGCTGTGCTTACGGATCAAGATAACTATCGCAAGACCCGCAATTATTGGAAATACCTTAAGGCCAAACTGAAAAAGGAAAATAATCAGTTGGTTAGTGCCACTACCCAACTGAAATTGACTGCTGCTGATGGAAAAAGGTACAATACCGACTTGCTGGATTATGCAGGTATCATTGCCTTAGGCAAAACCTTTCCAGGCACAAAAGCCAATCGTTTTATCGAATGGTTTACTTACAGCGATGAAACCATAGATGGTAAAAGCAAAACCAAAGCATATGCCCTTTTTGAAAGCTCTTTTATTGACAGCATTGAAGTAGGCACAACAAAGGGTTTGCAGCAAATCCATGCATATTTATTTGGTGGGTTATATGATTTTGCGGGGCAGGTACGCCAAAAAAACATTTCTAAAGGTGGCTTTCAGTTTGCGGCTGCACGCTTCCTAACTGAAACGTTGGAACAAGTTGAGGCTATGCCTGAAACGACTTTTGAGGAAATACTTAATAAATACGTGGAAATGAATATTGCACATCCGTTTATGGAAGGAAATGGAAGAAGTGCCAGGTTATGGTTGGATTTGATCTTGAAAAAGAGTCTACAAAAATGTGTGGATTGGAGCAAAATCAGCAAGGCTGATTATATGCTGGCTATGAAGTTAAGCCCTACAAAGAGTGATACACTAAATGCATTGTTAAAAACCGCCCTTACAGATAGAATCAATGATCGTGAG
This sequence comes from Bacteroidota bacterium, assembly GCA_039026695.1. Taxonomy (GTDB): domain Bacteria; phylum Bacteroidota; class Bacteroidia; order Cytophagales; family Cyclobacteriaceae; genus Ekhidna. Next base: position 17,264 of record JBCCLV010000084.1, on the reverse strand, counting down.
ACCTACATGAAAGGTATTGACTACTCGTACTATTACGAAGAAAATGAATGAAAAGAAACAACCTAGTAAACCTTGAGATGCACTTTGTGGAATTGCGGATCAATTGAGAGGAGTGATGAAAATAATGGCTACCACCTGAACATCTCGCCATATGTAAGTACAGCAGAGTAAGAGGTGAAGATTGACCTGAAGGTGGTTGATGAACGTCTAACCTCCATTAACGAATGCATCTGAGCGAACACTGACAAACACAACGAATTTTTGAGGGAACTGGGTTGAAAGAGATTTAGAACTCAATTAAGCTGCTAATTGATCAAACGCTGACGTTCATTGAAAAAGAGGGGTTATTAGTTGATAAAGCAAAACTGTCCATCCGCTTTATTATTAGTTTGTGATTGAATTCGATGCGAAAGGAAATTCTCATACATAGCATTTCGTGGCTCTCGTTTGCCCTTCTGATTTGGTATTGGCAAAGCAATACCTATGAGTTTCCTGGAAGTCTTGCCCATACCGCTCGTTTCGTAAGTATATGTGTGCTGGTATTCTACAGTAACTTATGGATGCTCAATCGCTTTGTGAAAAAAGGTAAGCTGGCCTTGTACGTAGGTTTAGTTTTTGTCTTACTGGGTGGAATCTTTTACGGTACCCAGGTTTCAAATCAGTGGATGCCAAGACCTGATGTAAGTTATTTCAACCGTCATGGGGAAGAACCAAGAAATCCAGGGATAAACAGGCCGCCCCGATCAAGACGCAGAGGAAGAGAGATGGATCTCGTGAGTAGACGGATTATTTTTTCGGCAGTCAATACCTTACCGATGTTGTTTTTCTCCACCTTATTTTTTCTTACGCAGGAAAGAAGAAGACAAAAGGAGCTGGATGTCAATAGGAAAAGTGAACAGTTGGAATCCGAGATGAAGTTTTTAAAATCTCAGATCAACCCTCACTTTTTGTTCAATGCGCTCAACAATATTTATTCATTGAGCATTACAAAATCGGAAAAAGCTTCTGAGCTGATCATGAAGCTATCAAAGATGCTGCGGCATGTGATTTATGAAAATGGAGCTGTGGTTACAATGGAGCAAGAGATCGCTTACATTGAGCATTACATCGATTTTCAAAAACTGAGAATAGGAGAGAGTAGAAATATTGTTTTTACCCATCAGGTTACCAATGCGACTGCCAAGATTGAGCCGATGCTTTTAATTCCCTTCGTTGAAAATGCATTCAAGCACAGTGACTTTGTGGAGAATGAGGAAGCTGTGGTGCAAATCTCTTTGCGTGAGGAAAAAGGAATCCTCACTTTCATGGCGGAGAATACCATGAATTCTTCTTCAGAAACCAAAGATGAGGTCGGGGGAATAGGGATAAACAATGTGGAAGAAAGATTGAAATTGATCTACAAAGACAGGTCACAGATGGAAATCTCCCAAACTGGAAAAATGTATAAAGTAAGCCTTGAGATCATTTTATGAACTGCGTGGTAATTGATGATGAACAGCCTGCAAGGGCGCTTATTAAGGAATACATTAATCGTGTCCCATCGCTCAACTTTGTAGGGGAATTTAAATCGCCTCTTGAGGCGATCGCTTTCATACAGCAGCAAAGTCCAGATGTTCTTTTTCTAGACATTCAAATGCCGGGGTTAACGGGTTTGGAATTTATCCAGACCCTTACCAATCCACCCTTTATCATCCTAACAACGGCCTATTCTCAGTATGCAGTAGAGGGGTTTGATTTGAATGTGACGGATTATTTGTTAAAGCCCATTGAGTTTGGGAGGTTCCTCAAAGCAGTAAATAAGGTTGAATTAAAAACTGCTAAGGTCCCCAATCCCAATCTGACGACTCCAAAAGAGGAAGAAGAATTGCTGCTAAAGGCAGATGGTGAAGTTCATCGAATCAAAATCAACGACATCCAATACATCGAGGGAATGCGGGAATACGTTTCCTTTTTTCTCAAAGAGAAGAAGCTCATCGTATTAGAAAGCCTAACAAAACTGGAGAGCACACTACCAATAACTCAATTTCTGAGAATACATAAGTCGTATATCATTAACCTGGATGCTATTAATAGCTATAATCTCAATCAAGTTACCATAGGTCAAGTCCAAATCCCTGTGGGACGGAATTATAAAGAGGCTTTCAAGTTGTTGGTGGAAAGTCGGTTTTAATAGGCAAGCCTTCATTTTTACCCCTTTAAATTCGACTGATTTTTAGCTTTTAGATTGATTATCTGAAGTGACATTTGTATTATACACTCATGAGATTTAAGATCTTCACCATACTTAACGTAATCTCCTTCTATCTCCTTGCCACTGACTACTACGTGGCGAAAACCGGAAGCGATGCTAATCCCGGAACGGAGGCACTCCCTTTTTTGACCATTGGCAGAGCCGCTTCAGTGATGGTGGCTGGAGATAATTGCTATATTAAAACTGGCGTTTATCGGGAAGTTTTATCACCTGTTGGTTCTGGAAGTCCTGGCTCTCCGATTCGTTTTATCAGCTACAATCAAGATGTAGTGGTGATTTCCTCAACTGAAGAGGTCACTGGCTGGACAGTACATTCTGGTAATATTTACAAAGCACAAGTCAATATGCCGTTAGGCGATGTGGACAACATGCTTTATGCAGAAGGTTTCGCAATGGATATTGCCCGTTGGCCAAATAATACAGACAATGATCCCTTCACAATTGATGCAGAGCCAGTCAGTAGTGGTACAGCATCTTCAATTAGCCGATTTTCCATTCCTAATTTCGACTGGTCAGGAGGGTATGTATACTATTTGGGGGCTCACTCAGGTACGAGTTGGACTCGACCTATCTCCTCTTCGTCCTCTGGGCGTATCAATTTTGCGCCCGTAGATGTCACGAAATGGCCGTTCAATCCACACAATCCCACCGTCTTTCGAAACAACAACTACGGTCGTTTTTACCTTTTTGGAATTTTGGAAGCGCTAGATCATCCCGGGGAGTGGTATTATGACAGGGCCGCAGGGACACTTTATTTCAATGCTCCCAATAATCTAAATCCAGCGGAGCTTAGTACCGAGTATACAGCTCGAGCAAAAGCAATTGACATATCCACAAATTACATTGAAATTGATGGCCTGCAGACCATGGGTGGAAGAGTAAGCGTAGAAGGTGATTTCTGTACCGTTAGAAATTGTAGAATCAGGTATGGTGCGCAGCGCCTGGACGATTTGAATAACACAAATGCCCAATTGAATGATGGGTCTTTGTTGATTTACGGAAGTAACAATCTGGTCCAAAACAATCTGATTGAATTCAGTGCTACCAATGGAATTTCCCTTGGCCAAGCCTGGAGAGGACACAGAAACAATCTCATCGACAATAATGTGATCAGGTATTGTAACACAATAGGCAATCATTCTAGCCCGATCCGGTCGAATCAGCAAAATGCCACGATCACGAACAACACCGCTTATGCAGCCGGAAGGGATGGTTTTTATATCAACGGGGAGAATTCCGAAACTGCCTATAATGACATATACGACTGCATGAAAATCAACAACGATGGAGGGATTTTTTATGTGGTCGGAAATCAATTTGACAAGAACTCCGTGATTCATCACAATTGGTTTCACGATTCGGAAGGACCGGATTATGCTGATGGTAGGGTTGCAGGCATTTATTTAGACAATAACAGTAAAGGCTATCTGGTTCATCACAATGTGGTATGGAACATCACATGGACAGGTATTCAGCTGAATTGGGACAATTGGAACATAGATATATTTAATAATACGATTTACGAGGCACACGATGGGGCGATGGGCCGTTGGGAAAACGGCTATACGCTCGATGACGTGGTACTCAAAAACAACTACGCGAACAAACCCAGCGATCAAGAACCATATGTAATTGATGGATGGGTAGGGACGGACGTCTCAGCCAGTAACTTGATTGACCAAAACGACTATTTTGTGTCTGTTTCTGAGAAAGACTTTACACCGGAAATTGGCTCCCCTTTGGTAAATGGTGGAGAAGACATTGCCGGCATCACAGATGGTTCTATTGGAAGTGCACCTGACATTGGTGCCTACGAGGCTGGTATTGCACCCTGGGTCCCCGGGGTGGATTGGGAAATTCCTGATTTGGTTTTACCCAAAGACGCTTTCCCAAACTACAATTTGCGCATCGCTTATGATTTATCAGAAGTCTCAAATATTAATGGAGCGGTTTACATCAATGGAGATGTTACCGATGGATTGGATCTAGAAATGAGTCCGGTTGGCAATGGAATCTATGAATATACTTTTCAGTCGCTTGAATCTACTTTAGGAGCGTTTAGTGTAAAATATGAAAATGGTACCTCAATGGAGGTAGAGCACATTTCTGAAGACTGTGAAATAGGATCTAGTGAAAATGAGCGGTTGCCTTTGATTGAAGTGGAGGATGAAAAAACTTACCGATTTAAGTTTGGAGGATGTCAAATAAGCACTTTTGAGGCTGGTGGATGGGACGTTGAGCCATCTGACTACTTCGAGGTGAGGGTAAAAGACGATGCATTATTACCAAAGGATCTCATAGTTTCAGATTTGATGGTTTATGCAGGACATTCTTTAACTGTAAACAACAACGCTACTTTGGAGATTAATGGTTCTTCGAAAAGCACCGAACCTACGTCAGATCTCATCGACCTGGATTTTGAGTATTTTACCATTGTTTCATTTGCTGATTTAGTCTATGATGCTGGAACTGTTTCCTCTTATGAAATCAGCAGTGAAGAGGCTTATCATGGAGCGAATTCTCTAAAAATCGTGGGATCTGGCGGTTCAGATAATTTTTTATTCGCAAGTATAGAAGTTTCGGCAGACGACCTGGGTGAGTACGAGTTTTCTTTCTATGCCAAGACTGATGGGAATGCTAATACCCGTCTCAGTAGGTGGAGGTTCCAAAATTGGGCAGGTAATCAGCTGCAAATTGTTACTCCGCTTACTAATGACTGGACGCACTATTCGATGACAGAAACAATAACCCAGCCAGGTATTTGGCTATTGCATTTTCAGCCTTCAAGCTCGGGAGCTACTTACTATGACGACATTTTAGTCAGGAAAACGGGTGAAGCACCCGTAGAAGGAAAAATTATAGTGAGATCAGGAAGTTCTCTAATTACATATGAATCCAACGGTAATATGCTTGAAGCTACCATCCACCGAAACAAGCGATTTGCTGAAGCGAGGTACAGCTTTGTGGGCACTCCTGTTGGGACGCCAGATATGACGGGTTCTGACTTGGGAGATTTTGTTTACTCTTTCAATGAGCAAATACCCTTCGGAACCAATGACGGTTTAGATCGCTGGCAAGATGCAAGTACTTCTGAGATTTCAGTAGGGAAAGGCTATGCTGCTGCTGGTGGTGACAGTGAGTTTGTATTTACGGGTATCCCGAATGATGGTGATGTAGTAGTGGATGGTTTAACCATTACCTCCGGTTTGGAATCAGGTTGGAACCTGGTGAGCAATCCTTATCCGGCAGCCCTGAATGTGGAGAAGGTAGTTTCGGGGTTAGGAAGTGCTATCTACCTATGGGATGATGGTGGCTCGGAAGTGGGGCGGAGAAGCAACAGTGATTACATGGTAGTTAGTTTATTAGGGCAGGCAGGAGCAGGACCAAACAGTGGAGTATTTAATGGATACATCGGTGCAGCACAAGGTTTCTTTATCAAGTTGACAGGAAGTCCCACTACAAATGCCAGCATCACTTTTACTGAAAGTATGCGTGTGGGTGGTAACAATGAAGATGAGCACTTTTTTAGAAAGCCTAATGCCAGGGTTTCTGGAAAGGTAAGACTTAGCTTAGAGAATAAAGGGAACGCAGCAAAAAGCGAAATATTGATCGGGATGGCAAAAGATGCCACATTTGGATTCGATCCATTTTACGATGCTGCTTTACATTCAGGAGGCCGCCAAACGATACTCTATTCGATTTTTGGAGATCAGAAGTATACCATTAATGGACTTCCCGAAGCTGATCAACATGCCATCCCTTTAGGAATGAAATTGGATGTCGCTGGGGACTATATCCTCTCAGTAGCTCAAGTAGATTTGCCTTCGCCAGGTCTGCAGTACTATCTTTTAGATCGGGAAGAAGATCATTTAGTTCCACTGATCGAAGACCTCAGTTATGATTTTAGTGCAAAAGCAGGCGAGAATCAATCCCGATTCGAATTGGTACTTGATAAACAGGGACTTCTCCTTTCTGAGCTGGAGACTGCCCTAACTTTTGATTTCTCAGTCAAACACAGTGATCTCAACGTTGAGTTTTCCCATCCCTTGGACATATATAGTTATCAGCTAATTGACCTATCGGGTAAAGTCCTTTTTGAGTCCGATCAAGAACATAATCGCATAGATCACTTGCGCGTCCCTTTGGTCGAGGATCATTTGCACATATTGCGGCTTTCAACTTCAGAAGGAAGCATTATCCAGAAGCTGGTGTTGCGCTGATGCATTTCCTTCATCGGGCTGTGGGCATTATTTCAGCGCTTTTGGTCTCTTACCTTCTACAGGCTCAGAATCCCATTACACCTCCGGGAATTTTCATTGCCGATCCAGAAGCACATTTGTGGAACGACGGCAGACTGTACATCTATGGCTCAAGGGACGAGAGCGATGACTACTGGTGCTCACACAGCTACCATGTTTTAAGTACCGAGGACCTTGTAAACTGGCAGCTGGATATGGACGTCTTTGCCAGTAATGGAGCAAGGGATCAGGTACCGGATCATGATAAGTTGTTGTTTGCGCCTGATGTTGCCTTTAAGGACGGATCTTATTTTCTCTACTATTGCTCGCCGGGTGATCCGAAAACGGAGGGAGTTGCAACTAGCAAGTTCCCCACTGGCCCCTTTACCAATGGTAAGCAGATCATGGGTGCTTGGGGAATTGATCCAGCAGTATTGATAGATTACGATGGCCAAGGGTATTACTATTGGGGCCAAGGGAACGCAAAAGTTGCAAGATTGAAAACCAATATGATCGAGATTGATACCTCTGATATTCGAACGCCTTTGGATGCAGCCGGAGCAAAAGCATTTCACGAAGGTTCTTCTATCCGAAAAGTTGGAGACTGGTACTACCTGGTTTTTGCAGATGATAGTCGGCAAGGAAGACCCACTTGTTTAGGTTATGCCATGAGTAAAAGTCCGCTGGGTCCATTTGAATACAAAGGAATCATCATAGACAATTTTGGGTCTGATCCCTCGGCGTGGAATAACCATGGATCTATTGAATTATTTGATGATCAATGGTATGTATTTTACCACCGCCCCACCAACAACTCCCGAAAATTCAGAAAAGCTTGCGTAGAACCTATCTACTTCCGCGAAGACGGAACCATAAAAGAAGTGGAAATGACCACCCAAGGTGCGCTTGGTAAACCTCTAAAAGCCAAAGGACTTCACCAGGCTGAAAGTGCCTGTTTACTTCAAGGTAATGTCTGCATCAAAACTGATTTTACCAGTGATCTCCCTGTAGATCGGCTGGCTGCAATTAAAAGTGGCGATTGGGCCGCTTATAAATACATCGACTTTTCCGAGGCGGTTACCTCTTTTAGAATCAAAACGCGACAGAGCACGGGGGGAACAGTAGAATTGAGACTTGGTTCACCTTCCGGAGTACTCATTGCAACTTGTTCCATTCAACCCTCACAAGATGATCAAGTATCAGAGGTCTCACTTTCTAAGTATACCAATGGAGTACATGCCTTGTACCTTGTTTTCAGAGGACAAAGTGACGAGCTTTTTGAGATAGATTGGTTTCAGTTCTTTTGATCAATCTCATTTTCACAGCTAGGGTCTCGCTTGTCGTCCATGCGTTGCATCGCATTAACTTCATACTCCCTTCTTAACATAAAAAGCGGTCTTTCCAAAGTACTTTCCCAAGCCCAAAGCTTTTTAAAAAGTGCACGTACTTTTTCTGGATATTGGTAGGCAAGATTCGTTGACTCGGTTTCATCAGTTGCCAGATCATACAGTTCCGCAGGACGATCTGGGAAGCGGAGCATTTTCCAGTTTCCATCACGGATAATTCCCCTATTTTCTTTTTTCCAATACAGGGATTGGTGCGGTTGGTCCTGTTTCTGATCAGTCAGGTAGGGTAGGAGGTCTACTCCATCTAGCTGTTCCTGTTCGTATGCCTTACCTCCGGCAAGGTTTAAAAACGTTGGCAAGAGGTCAAGTGTGCTTATGGGGTAATTATAGGTACTGTGTGGCTCGATTACATCTGGTAATTTCATAATGAATGGTACTCTTATCCCACCTTCCAGATTATTGGATTTGCAGCCACTTAGTGGGTAATTGCAGGAAGACGTTCCGTCAGGCCCACCATTGTCATTGGTGAATACCACCAGCGTATTTTTCTCCAGGCCCTGATTCTTGAGCTCGGCTAAGATCAGTCCACAGGCCCGATCCATTGCGAGTGTCATGGCCGCCAGTATTCTACGCTTTCTAGTTAATCCAGGACTCAATGCATCAATCTTTGCCAAATCCTCTCTAGTAGCCTGCAGTGGTGCATGCACAGCATTAAAGGAGACAAACATAAAAAATGGATTCTCCGTATTTTCCGCAATGAATTTTGTTGCACGGTTAGCAATGGCATCTGTCAAGTACGTTTTAGGTTCATCAAAATCCCCAAAACCAGATTCCCATTTTTTTTCGGGCTTGTCTGAGATATCTTGTGCCGATAACTCCCAGAAACTTCTGGCACCACCCCGAAAGCCATAGAACTCATCGAACCCTCTTTGCAGAGGGTGGTATTTATCAGCGTTTCCCAGATGCCATTTGCCTAAGATGATTGAGCGGTACCCATAAGACTTCAAGTAGTTGGGAATAATATTCAGGTCTAGGGGTAAGCCCATTTCGTCGCCCAAAAGTTTGGACGAACTACTCATATAGCCTGGAACATTATTTTCCTCAAAACCGAATCGCTGTTGGTAGATACCAGTTAATAACCCTGCTCTGGACGGTCCACATACAGCCGCAGTGGTATACGCTTGCTCAAATTGGACTCCCTCTTTTGCCAACTTATCTAGATGTGGGGTGTGAAATGTGGTACTCCCTTGAAAACCAAAATCGTGATAGCCAGCATCGTCGGCAAAAAGTAGAATGATGTTGGGTGGCTGAGTTTGAGCTGTGACCAGCTTTGCATAAAAGAGTAAAAATGCGACGCTCGGGATCTTGAGAATTACCTCGTTTATAGTTTTTGCTATTGGCATTCTCTAAGATAGAAAGATCACTGTAATCCTAAACAGGATACAGTGATCTAATCTTTACTAAAGTAGTGTGATTAAAAGCCTCTAGCTTCTGTAGAGACTCAAAAAAGCGGCATCCTTCTACTCAAGCAATAACTCCGTTATCAGGTTGCTTTGTAGAACGATGGACTCGTGAACTATTCTACAATGATTTTCTGTCTAGTAACCTCATCGCCAGTCTTCAACTCTAAAATGTAGACGCCTGGTTGAAGTGAGCTGGTGTCAACTGTGTTGGCTCCTTCGTTGATGGACTGCTGAAGTAAGGTCTGGCCAAATAGATTGAAGATGGAGGCATCAATCTCCTTGTCAATTGAACTCCTGATTTTCAAATATTGGTCAGCTGGATTTGGATAAACTTCGATTCCAAGTGTGTTCACTGAAAGCGGGATCTCTACTTCATCCCTAAAATCGCTGCTGAAATTAAAGACTTGCATCGTTACGGTGCTCACGTGTCCACCATTGTCGGAAAATGCGATTTCTACTTCATTGTTTTCTGAAAGGATAGCATAAGGCACGGGTATTTCTAAAACGCCGAAAAAGTTGTCTCGATCATCTTGTCCCAACCCCCTGAAATTTGAAGGGACGGTTACATTATTTCCGTTCAATGTCACCCTTGGCTTGAGGGAAAGATCATGATCGCGTCCTACGCCTACCCTCAAAACCGCCTCGCCTTGCTCTGCAAGGGTTACGCCATCTATATTGAATGTAAGTGGGTCGGAAGCAGAAATTTGCTTTAAGTAAGTATCGGCATAGTATTTTGTTTCCAAAACTTCTTCTTCGATCACAATATCTGAAGGATAACTGAAAACAAGTACATAAGTACCTTCAGGTGCAATTTCCAGATCGTTTTCGAAAGAATCAGAGTTTTTGATATCAACAAGTGGGATTGAACTCGTGCTCGTTCCGTTTAGATAATGATGACGAATCTCAACGTCAGTGGCATTCTCAGCGAACCCCGCTAGGTTTACGTCTAGATCGTGCGAGACTATATCCAGGTTGTGGATCATCACATATGCCTTATTCCCGTCAACATAACTATCCACCATGATGTCAGGGTTGCTTGAGTAACTATCCACTCTGGTTCCAGTTAGTCCCATCAGCATGTCATAAGTCTGAATGGCTTCCGTGTAAATAAAATCACCTGAATATGCCGACGGCTCATCTTCTCTTCGAAGCATTCTGGATCCATGAACGGATGTTGGGCCAGCTTCCGCATTGTATTGCCATTCTGCCTTCAACATAAAGAAGGGCATTGCATAGTTGATATTGTTCGAGCGCTCCATGAATTGCATCATCATGGCAAATGTTGATTTCACTTTGAGCCAATACACGTAAGGCAAGTGACCAACTCGATTCACATCATGTGTCTGCGCATTATATTCTGAAATCATCAGCGGCTTTACCTCTCCAAATTTTAGCATGCTGTATTGCTCCAGCATGTCCATGGTTGCCTCCATATTACTCCCTTTTCTGTACTGGGTTTTGCCATTAAAAACCGGAAAATCATAGAGATGTATGGTCCAATAGTCCATGTCAGCTCCGGCTACATCCATGAAGTGTTTATCACGTTCGTGCCAACGCTGAAAGTTGTTTTCCTCGAAGTTGGGGAACGCCGCGCAGTATCCGCCAATTAATACATCGTCATGCATCTTTCGGATCTCCTTCGCTACAGTGCTGTGGAATTCAAAAATCTTGGTAAGGCTGTGGGGCTGGTCTGCAGTGGTGACAAGGTCCCAAAGTGGCTCATTGGTGATTTCAACATATTTCGGTTTCGGCTTTCCTGTTGTGCCTCCCGTGCCATAGAAGTGCTCTATGAAATTAGCATAATATTCACCAGAAGCAGTCCCGAGCGGTTCCTCTTCTGTGTCAGTTTGAGAAAAAGCCCAGCCATTGTTAGTGGTTTTTCCATCGGGGTAAAATGGATGTATTTGTGTGCAGAGTATCTCCTCATTTAGATCTTCGTATTGATGCGCCCAAGTTTTTGAAGCATAATTATTTCTGGAACTTTGCCCCGAGGAAATGATGTCTGCCACATTTGCAAATCCTGGTCTATTCGGATCTTCGCTCACTTGATTTCGGAGGTTCCATGAGATAGTTCCTGTATTCCTACCAATAAAGACGTTGCGCTCACGTAGCAAGTCTTCAATCAGGTTTGCTTCCTCGTTATTGTTGTTCCAGTTATTTTGGTCTATCGTACTGTGGAAATTGACAAACTTGTGTCTGTCAAAAGTTTCAACTTCTCCTACTCTATGCTTGGCATTCAGGTTGACGTTTAATTCTACCTGTTGCGCACTTGCTGCGGTTGCCATGCATGTTATTATAACAAAATACTTCACATTCATCATTACTACACTTTTACAATTGCCTATCAAAATTTGATTTAGACGCTTATCTAAGGATGGTTTTTTCATATATTAACAAAGTTAGGCGGTTTGAGATCCACAATTTTCAAATCTATAGTGATCAGCTACTAGATAATAAATAGACAATTCGGGTTAATTCAACATTCTTACTTTTCTTTTTAAAAGACCTATGAGGCTTACGGTTTTGGAAAATTAGTTTCTACTTTGAGATAGTCTTTACCTACCTCCCAGGCAAAGCCCTTTGGTTCCCAATCTACTCCTGGTATCCAGTATTCAGCACCCATTTCATACGCACCGAGATCAGGCTTAGCCCCATTAAAATCGTCTGTGATTCCTTCAATGATCCTCCCCCCGTCGATGAGTGAGGAGCCTAACTTTGGCACGAAAAGATTGGGGCTGTTTTCGGAAAACGGTACTTCTGTAAACTGCCAATTGTCCTGAAAAATATTATCAGCTTTTCTTCCAAGATATTCACTTTCGTTTACGCTAAACCTCTTTCCATCGCCGGAATGCCACCATGGACGAACGTCGCTAATGTTGTTGTACAAGATGTTATCCCGCACATTGGTACTGTCTCCATTTCGCACCGGAACCCAAGAGTCGATCATGGCCTGCTCTGGCGGGCCTACGTTCCAAAACGTATTGTTATAGATCTCATTTTGAAGTGCATTCCAGTTGAAGTGCAAGCCACCCCATTCTACATTCCAGACTACATTGTGGTGCACAATGTATCCTGCTGCATTGTTGTCCAGGTATATCCCGGTGGCCTTTTTCCCGGCGTGTGGCGCACCATACGCATCATGGAACCAATTGTGATGGAGCTCTATATTTCTTGGTATGCTTCTTCCGGTCACATAGAAAAGTCCTCCATCTGCGCCTGAGATCAAAGCCTTCTGCACATGATTGTAGCCAAACTCACTATCATCCCCTGTTACCTTTACCCCATCCCTTGCGGACCCATAAAATGAGTTTTTCAGAATTTTGTTGCCTTTTCCTGCACTGTTGATCAAATGCGTGTGCAGCCCGGAGGTATTGAAATACTGCACAATGCAATTTTCTACCCGTACTCCTGATGTATTGTTGCTCAGGAAGATTCCGTTCAGGGTGCCGTTTTCCAGTACACATTTTTCTATCACATGATTTTCTCCTTCGAGGACTTGAATAGAAGCGTCGGGTAAAAACGCACCGTCCAGGTTGGTGATCAGTCGCTCTGCACCGTGTTTTACCATGCAGTTGGTAATTTTATTGTTGTTTCCTTTCACTGTGACCATTCCCCCAAAGAAGTTTAAGCCGTTTAGGTGAATGTAGTCTTGAGTGATTAGGACAGTTTGGCTTCTGGTAGCAATTTCAATGACCTGCTCAGTAACTTCTACACCATCAGGCGGGTAGAAATAGAGCGTCTCATTCGATTGGTCATAGTACCACTCATTGGCAGTGTCTAACGCCTCTAATTTGTTCATTAAGTAAAAGATCCCCCTGTGTCCGTTTTCAAACCTTTGGGGACTGTGGGTATTGCCGAAAGGCCACTTTTTTGGTAAGGTTTCAAAGTAGATTCGTCCTAGTTCGCTATCATGATGGGTAATGGTACGTTCCCAGCTGCAGCCACTATGGGACCCTAAATAGTGGATAATTCCACCGGTCCAGTCGCATGTGGGTATTTCGGCATTCGTGATGAATGACATGGACCATTTGTCTTTCTCCAGATCAATGTATTTTGCATCAAGGGTGTATTCATTGTTATCAACATCATTTGGCCACCTGGCAATTTGCATTTTTTGCTGATTGAGGTAAACGTTATTTGCGTCACCCAGATCCATTTGCACGTTCAGAGCTTTGTAAACACCAGACTTGTAGGCTGCCCAGTTGTCAACAGGATCAGTAGAGGAGATGATCACCATATCATTTTCAAACTGTGTGAATGCAATTGGCTTCTTTGCTGTTCCTGAATTTTTCGGGTTTATAAGCTCGCGATAGGTACAGGCATGGATGTAGCAGACATCCCCGGCTTTCATGACTTGAGCAGCCTGGTCAATGGTCTGAAAGGGATTGGATTTTGAGCCGTCCCCCTTTTTCTCATTCCTTCCGTCTACATGGTACTCTTTACCAAATACAATAAAGCTGACAAGAAAAATGATGATGTAAACTTTGAATTTGTTCATTTCTCCTCGGGTTAATGTTCAAAGGTTTTTAAAACCATGTAATTCAGTGTTTGAAATTTCAACCTGTATAGGGGGGATTTTGCATAGGATCAAAGTAGACGATTTAGTTTTGAGCGATCTACTTCATTTGCTGTGATATTTATGAAAATCAGTAATGCGATTTTATTTTTTGTATTCGCTGCCTTTGCCTACCTCAACTTAAATGATCCTGATCCATGGCTTTGGTTCGCCATTTATCTGGCAGTTTCCTTGATCTGCATTTTTCGCGTTTTTGGGTTTTATCGTAGGAAGTTGGTGATTAACATGTTCATTGTTCTTTTGATTTTTTCGATAACGTTGGTTCCGGGCTTTGCTGAGTGGCTAGTCCAGGATGATAAATCAGCATTATTTGAAGAAATGACTGATGATAAGCCATACGTGGAAGAGACCAGGGAATTTCTCGGATTGATTCTGGCGCTTCTAGCGTTGGTATCTCAGTTCATTTGGCGATCAAAATCAAGCCAAAAAGCACTTTAGTACGCAATCAAAGATCAGTGCAAGATAAAGCGCCGTTTACTGATCATGCCATGGTTTTCCACTTTCATAAGGTAAAGGCCTGTTTTCTTGCCGGACATTTGAAATTCGAATCTTTTACCTTTCATAAGGTCAAATAATGCAAAGTGAACAATCTTTCCTTGCATATCCAGGACTGTAACTTTTGAAATTCCTGTGGCTGAGCTCGGCGCAGATACAAAGATTTTCCCGTCGGTTGGGTTTGGGTAGATATTCCATGAGTTCAAATCTGACTCTGCGTTTAATGGCCCATTTTCATCCACAACACCTGCGCCATTGTATGCACCAATATTGACTCCCGAATTAAAATCAATTGGGTTCCCGTAAAAATCGGTGGTAGGGTAGGGTGGAAGGTCCTTGAAAATGCCCTCTCCAGCTCCAGGCAAAATAGGCCCTTGAATGATCGCACCTGCTTTAAGCGCAGCACTTCGCTCACCAAGTAGGAAAGCTTCCTCCTGTTGCCCACCGTCAACAAAACGTGGTGCGCCTTCAATCGGACTTAAGTCTGCATCCATCCAATCCTGGCTTACATTTCCTTCATACAAATTGTTGGTCAATCGGAAGGGCGTTTCGTTGTTCCTTATGACAGTAAGCCGCTGACCCATTCCACTACCATTAGTAGAAGAAAAAATGTTGTTGTAAATGAACATATTTTTGGCATCAACATTGAAAGTGGTGTTGAAGGCGCTATCTATGACCACCGTATTGTTGTAGACAAAGACACTGTCACTTAAGTCCAAACCACCACTTGCAAATCGATCTGAATAGATATAGATCGTGCAATTGCTGCTAGCCCACTCTGCCTGACGGAAACCGCTGTTAAGGCTTACATTGTAGCGATATACAGCATTTTTGTTTCCTGCAAGGATTTCAACAAACCCACCTTCGCAATCATCCATGTAATTGTACTGGACAAAGGTGTTGACATTGTTTTTATCAATATGAATGCCGTAGGAGTCTAAATAACCTCTGGTGCTCAAGCATACATTATGCTGCATCACCGTATTGATGGAGTGGATATTCCAAATGGAGCTTCCACGAGCCGGCATTCGGGGATCATTGTCAGATCCAGGATGATCGAACAGATTATTTTCAATCAGGCAATTGTAGGTTCCATTCGGTAGTACTCCTGTTCCCCCATTGTAGGAAAACTCGTTATCGTGCACATGTACGTTCATGATCCTATTCAGGGAGTCATTTCCTATGCCTTCATTTCCACGGCTGGCCCTGAACTGAATTCCAAACCGCTGTAAGTTTCCGAAAAATGAATCTTTTACCTCTACGTTTTTGATTTGTTTTATTTGATTATTCGAGGTGTTTCTATTTGACGTAACCCGCAAACCAGAAACTTGGATCGCATCAAAGCTCTCCCGATCCAGGATCGGTTCGACTGCATAAACATCCTTGAAGCTCATATTCTGGAACACGTAGTTTTCATAAATGCCATTTGTGGCAGTCACCCATATGCCAAATGCATCGGTATCATCTACTCCTGACCTACTCACCAGGCGATCATTTTGAATTTCCAGTCCGTCAAAAACCAAGTTGTCTTCGTTCTGTACTAGAATGGCTTCTCTGTAGTCACCACCGCCGCTTTCACCTACCTCTCCCGTGATGATTGGTCTATCACCCTCTCCGTAAGCGGTGATCACGATCGGATTTTCTTTGGTGCCAGATCCATTCATGATATAGTGGCCATCAAATCGATCTCCTTTTCTAAAAAACACCGAGTCTCCAGGCTGAAGGGCTGTTGCGCTGATTTTATCCAATGAAAGCCACGGAGAAGCTTCCGTGCCGTCATTCGAGTCACTTCCCTCAGCGCTGAGATAGTAGTTTTTGCTTTGCTGAGCAATCACGGAAATAGGAATTATTCCAGCGAAAGACAAAAGGAGGAAAAGCACTTTTTTCATATCAAGATCTCTTAATGTGGAAAGTCAAACAAGTAAAGTTCAATTCCAACTAGGTGAAGATTCTTCCTATATTTATTCTGTTTGCAGGGTTATTTTTTAGCAAAGTCACTTTGAGGTTGTAAAGCACTTATCTTTCTTTATACACTACCTTAAACCAAAGAAAGACAATTAGTTATATCAATTGTTATAACGAGGGCCGAGGCTACTATTGTTTGTTGCTCTCGATATTTGGAAGTGTAAACCAAAACATGGTTCCTTTTCCTAGTTCACTTTCCACTCCAATGTTACCACCACTCATCTCTACAAATTCTCTGCAAAGCATCATTCCTAAGCCTGAACCTTGCTCGGATTGTGTTCCTGGCTTACTTTCTACAAAGTTTTTAAAAAGGTTTTTTCCGGTAGCCTCATCTATTCCAATGCCTTCATCTTGAACAATGATCTTTGTCATATCTTCTTTGAAGCTCTGAGCCATTATCGAGACTTTTCCCCCTTCTTTAGAAAATTTGTAAGCATTACTAAGCAAATTTCTGAGGAGAAAAAGTAGAATTTCCGGGTCGACATACAGGTGGGCGCTAGCCTCTTTGTGAAGATCAACTACTGTCTCAATTTTCTTAATTCTGGCACTTTCATTGAATAAAAAAATAACTTGATCGATGAATATCTTTAGGTCACACAATTCGGGGGAAATTTTCAAACTTCCTTCCATTTGTGATCTGGCCCAGTAAAGGAGATTGTTGAGGAGGTTTGCGACCCCTTTTACATTTTCTGAAAGCCGTCCAAAATATTTTGTCATTTCATCTGGGGTTAGAATCCCATCCTCCTGAACCATGGACAAAAGACCTTGTAGAGAATTAATTGGATTTCTAAGATCATGAGCTACGATTGAAAAGATCCTATCTTTTAAAGAGTTTAAATCTTGCAGCTCGTTGCGTTGATCCAAAATTTCCTCCTTTTGCTTAGAGACTTCTGCGTTGCGGACCTCTAGCAATGCATTTGAGCGTTTTTT
>JBCCLV010000083.1:0-18623 GCA_039026695.1 Bacteroidota bacterium | reverse complement strand
GTTCCAGTGCATTTGCAGGTCTGTCGTTCACATTTAGGGCCGGGTATTCAGTAACGTCTCCTTGAGCTCTCCAAGCATTTTGAATCGCCTCCGGCGAAGCAGTGATCGTCCACCACCTACCTGCGTTCCTGTCCTGATCAAAGTCTCGGAAAAGCTGGTTACCAAAACTGTAATCAAACATTACGGTAAGGTTGAATTGTCCAAAAGTGAGATCGTTTGTCCAACCTCCGAAGTAACCTGCTTGACCATTACCTATGACCTGCCTATCGCTTTCGTCAATTACACCATCATTATTAGTGTCTTCCCAGTTTATGTCTCCACCCCCAAGCGTATTTCCTAGATACT
Source organism: Bacteroidota bacterium (assembly GCA_039026695.1). Lineage (GTDB taxonomy): Bacteria > Bacteroidota > Bacteroidia > Cytophagales > Cyclobacteriaceae > Ekhidna. Next base: position 18,278 of record JBCCLV010000083.1, on the reverse strand, counting down.
GTTTTCTGACAACATCGCCGGTATAAATAGTGCCATTATTTAAGTAGTTCACAAATTGACCATTTTCGAAAACAGGCGTCAATTGCACGCCTTCAGGAGTAAATGCATTGGACTCATCATAGGCAAATACTCCGAGATTGTTAAATCCAAAAAAATTACCTAAAGCTTCACCCTCCTCAATTCGCCAGATGTCGGTCTGAAAAGGGACACCATTGGACAGTTCCAATACTTTATTTCTATTGTTAGCGATATTAAAATTGGTGCTCCATGTAAACTTGGGCTTACTGACTATTGTGGCATTAATCAAAAGCTCAAATCCTCTATTCTCAATCGAACCAACGTTTTGTTTCACTGTAGAAACAGGTAGCTCAGTAGGTAATGGAACGTCAAATAAAAGGTCCTCGGTTGTTTTTATATAGTAGTCCGAGCTAATTTCAAGGCGGCTATTGAAAAAGGCCAGATCAAGTCCAAAATTTAGTTGTTTGGTGCTTTCCCAACCTAAATCAGAGTTTCCTAACTGAACTAACCCAATACCGCTCGTACCATCATAAAAGAAGCCTGGCTCATATAGCGTCTGAGAACCAAAGTTGGCAATTCGCTCGTTTCCGGTGATGGCATAATTCGCCCGAATTTTTCCGTTATCCAAAAATCTGCTAAGTCCACTTAAAAGTGGTTCATCAGAAAAGCGCCAGCCTAAACCAACGGCAGGAAAATTGCCAGCTCGATTGTTTTCACCAAAACGAGATGATGCATCCCTTCTGATCGTCGCACTGAACATATATCTGTCTTTGAAGATATAAGCGGCCCGTCCAAACACTGAACCCAACGCGTGTTCAGTGGCTGTACTGGTGCTGGATGAGGCGTTAAATCCATTAGCATTGTTGAGTGTCCCAATTAAATCAGAGGCAAAACCTCCGTCTGATCTTAATCTGGAAAACTCTACTTTCCAATATTGAATCGCTACACCTGAGATCACCTCAAGGCTATGATTCGGCCCAAGATCTGGCTTATAGGTAAGGTAGTCTTCATGTACCCAATCATACCACAGCGTATTGTGCTCTTCTCCTGAAGCCGGATTTTGAGTCAGAAAGCCTGGTAAGAAGTTCTCAAACTTTTGATATCGAAAGTTTACTCCAAAAGTAGACCTGAAAGAAAGAGATTTAGCCGGTTTAAATTCAACGTACTGAAAAATATTAGTACGATAATTACGTCTTGTTCTAATCTCGTTCTCTGCACGAGCTAAAGGGGTGGTAGGGTCAAGTGACCCATCAAAATCGTTTGTAGGTGTGTATGGTAGGGTCGATAGTGCTGTCCTCAACACTTGCCTTTCGTCTAACCCTTCAAACCGATCCGAGGATAATGTTACCCGCAAGCCAGCTTTAAAGACATCATTTGGCGTTATATCCAGGTTAAATTTTGTATTGAACCTATTAAAAGCGCTATTGATCATCAGACCTTTGTGATGCAGGTATCCTACGTTTAAATAATACCTAGCCACGTTACTACCACCACTTACAGAAAGATTTATCCTATCTCTTGTCGCTAACTGAGTCAATAGTTCCTGCCAGTCAGTATCATTTTGGTAAGTGGCGTTTAAGGAATCAAGGTTAGGAATAAGATCTTGGCCGGCCCTTAATCGCTCGTAATCTAATCTCTGCTGGGTATTAGGTACTGGCACTTTACCAATTAGCTGTCCATAGGATCTGGTATAATCCAGATCTATTTTTGGTTTTCCCGACTGTCCGCTCTTTGTTGTAATGATCACAACGCCATTTGCTGACCTTGAACCATAAATAGCTGCTGATGCGCCATCTTTTAAAACATCCATGGATTCAATATCTGCAGGATTGATGTTCTCTATGTCATCCACAGGTTGACCATCTACTATAAAAAGTGGATTCACACCTCCTTCAAAAGTTGAAGTTCCCCTAATTCGTATCTGCACACCTGCGCCTGGTGCGCCACTTGCTGTAGTAATCTGCACACCTGCCATTCGACCTTGAAGAGCTTCTAATGCGCTGGTAGGTACTCGTTTGTCTAGTTGCACCGCATCTACAGAAGAGACCGCTCCAATTACATCTCGTTTTTCTTGCGTGCCATAACCGATCACCACCACTTCTGCCAAAGCACTTAGGTCATCCTCTAATACTACATCTAGCGTAGTAACCGAGCGAATATCGTACGATCCAGTTTGAAAGCCTGTGTAAGAAACCTCTAAAAAGTCTACTTCCACAGGAACAGCTAGTATGAATGCGCCATCGATATCCGTGATCATCCCAACCGAGGGCATTCCTTTAGCTACCACAGTAGCACCTATCAATGCCTCACCTGAAATATCCCTAACACTGCCTGTAATAGTCTTGGTCTGGGCAAAAGCCAAGTAGTTTATTGCAGTAAGGAATAAAAATGTTAATCCGAGAACTCTTGTGGTTCTCCAAAAATCTAAATTCTTTCGTGTCCTCCGCATCATGTCTGTATTATTCGTGGCATCAGTAGACCTACGAATTAATTTGGGTTAATTGTTAATGATCAAAACTATGTGCCTACTACCATTGTGCAAGTTGAAAATCGTTCATTTGACATCCCATTTTGTCCGCTGAATTTCTTTGTTTTATCCAATACCAGAAGGTATCAAAAAAATAGATTTGAACAAAATGTTGATTAGAGCACATAGACCACTTTTTTAGCAAATTGGTACAATATTCGACCTTGTATGAACAAAAAGAACTATTTGCCGTAGGTAAATGGCATAATTTTGAATTTTTAACAAAGGCATCGGGACTGCTATGATCAAAATTTTTAGAAATTAACAGCCATGTGGAGATTGAGAACAGTGAAGCTCTTTGTATTGGTTTTGATGATCAGCAATTCAGTTTTAGGACAAATCCGTGTAGGTGACCCTGGAGTAGTTTTTGATGAGTCGAAAACGGATGACAATTATCCTGAAATGCTGGAGTGGCAAAAGGCAGGAGTTGAGGATGGTATACCTCCACTGACTAATTATGAATTCAAGGGAAGTATTGAGCCCATGGATGCAGTGGCACTTTCTAGTCTCCTGCAATCCGCTGCAACAGAGGGTGGTGGTTATTTCATTTTGAATGAGGGCATCTATGACATCCACACCACAGTAAGAATACCATCAAATATTGTCTTAGTTGGGGAGAGCAGAGAAGGTACTATTTTAAGAATCACCCGAAGGGCTACCGGTGGGAATGCCATAGATTTTATCGGAGCTGAATACGCTGGCATACAGAACCTAACAATAGAAGGTTACTACGAAGGAGCGTTTCCACGGCCTTTTTATATGCAAAACGAAAGAGAAGATTTTGTGATTACTTCCGTCAATTTCCCCTCTAGTTCAAAAAATTGCTGGATACAAGGATGCAATATTTTAAATTCTGGTAGTCACGCCATATCCAGTTGGAATTGTAAAAATATTACCATTAGGGATTGTTACATACGTGGATCTTATAACAAAGGAGGTGGAGGTCGTGGTTATGTGCAGATTTCAGGGAATTATACCCTGTTCTACAACAACGTGGTAAAAGAAATGCGACATATTGCCATACAACGACAATGGTGTTTCAACAATGTATTCTTTAGAAACGACGTAGAGCAAGACTTCAACTTTCACAATCAGGACGAAGGAGATAACCTGGTAGAACAGAATAAGATCCGAATACCGGCTGAGCTGGCATCTGGCTGGCGTGCAGTGATGGGTCCATGGTCCACCCAGCATGCACCGTCCAAATCAGATAACTATGTGTTTTTAAATGACGCCATAGAGTTTAATAATAATGACACTGTAACTTTTTCAGATCCTAACCTAGTTTACTTGGGTGCAAGAGACTATGAGCGCTCCAACCCGTTTGTTACATCCACATCACTTCCATCTGGCGGTACGTTTTATCCGGTAACCAATGTTGTTGAGAATGATGTAGTACCAAGCTTTGATAAATTAATAGTTTATACAGAGCCACAGGGAGAAGGATATGGAATCATAAGTCCTACAAACACACCCTACCATTCCCAAGGAGACAATATCTCTCTTTCACCAGAAGCAGATCAAGGATCGGAGTTCCGATATTGGGAAATTGAAGGAGAAAAGTACATCTATCCTAACCTGAACTGGACGGTAGAAGAAAACATCAATTTAATGCCCACCTTCACCCCGCTGGGAGAATCGGTAACGCTAACAGACAATTTCACAAGCCAAGGAATGCAGGATAATAATGAAGTTTATTTTGAAGGGGATCAGGGAATTAATTGGCGTACCACCGGATTAAAGAATGGAAATTCAGCCATTGAGTTATCATCTGGAAAGTATTTAGTGGCAGACTCAATTTCAGGAGGTATTTCTTCGATTGAGATAGAAGCACAAAAAGAAGAGGCAACTACCGCAGAACTAGCCCTATTTATTAATGGTGAAAATGTAAGCACGTTCACTGTAGACGGGAGCGATTGGATTTATGATGATTTAAAAGTGACGGGTCAATTTTCATTGGAAATCAGACACTTAAGTGGAGATGCAAAAGTTGACCTATCTCGCTTTACTTGGACGGGTCAAGATCTCGGCTATTCTATCGCAATTAATTCGCAGGATGGAGAAACAAGTACAGATCCCGAACGCTCTTTGTTCTCACCAGGAGAATCCGTGATGATTTCAGCAACCCCATTCCCTGGCAAAACCTTTGAGCGCTGGGCTGGAGACGTCACTTCTGAGGCTAACCCCCTGCAGTTTACGGTCAATCAGAATATGGTAGTGGAAGCGGTCTATTCAAACTTACCTGGCTTTTTCGACTTTCTGGAGACGTTTGATCAAGCCAATGATGGAGCTTCTTTTGAAGGGGAATATCATTTAACCTGGCAAAACAGTGGCCGTGTATTAGAATTCAACACCGATGATAAAGAGATTTACCTTCTTCCGAATCAAACCCTAACATCAGATAATCTGATGCGTGGTATTGATTCCATTGGATTTGAAATACGAAATTATCTAGGACCTGGGCTTAGTAGAAATGTGGAAGTGTACATAAATGGTGAATTGCTGGGGTCTGCAGGTAACTCAGAAACCACCACCTACACCTTTGAATCTAGACTGATAAATATCCCGGCAACTGCAGTTTTGGAGATAAGAAACTCCTCTGCACATCCTAGTGCAGGAGTTTTACTAAATAACCTAGGTTGGAGTAGCCACGATGGCCAAACATGGCACAATCTCGAAGTTGATCAAGGAGGTGGTGCTGTGGCGATCTCTCCTATCCAAGATCGGTATCTCGATGGAAGTGCAATTACGATAAGTGCATCTTCTGACGACTGGGTGCAGTTCACAGAATGGACAGGAAGCCTGAACAGATCAGATAACCCTCTTGATGTAGTAATTGATCAAGATCTGTCTATCACAGCGCGTTACGACTTTATTTTAAATGACGACAAACTAGAACCTAAATTCATCAGCGCAAATGTCAATAGTAGTTCCCCAAGCTCTGTAGACGATTTAGACATCCTCACATCCTGGGATGCTGCCACGACAAATGATCAACTGACGCTAGATCTGCAACAACAAGCCAATATTGAGCATGTTTACATTACATGGGTAGACGGTGACCAGAGGCAAAATGTCTTTGAAATTCACACCTCTCAAGATGGACAGAATTTTGGCAGAGCTCTCCAGGCAAGTAGCTCAGGCGACTCAAGATCTGTCCAAAAATTTGACCTGGCGAAAGAGGCTAGAGCAGTGAGGTATATCGTAAAAGCAGGAGCTGATGGTGCCGCAACCAAAATCTCTGAAATCGTGTTAAGCGGGACTTTAACAGGGGACCCGCCACTTAGCGTTCAGGAATTTGAAGCAGGGATTATTAGTATTTATCCTAATCCCACTGATCAATACCTACACATAAAAGCAGAAAAGTTAAGTTTGCTAGAAACCAGTATTCGTGATTTAGCGGGAAATCTGGTTAAACTGATTAGCGTAGGAGATAGTAATGATGAGTCGATTGATGTGTCAGATCTTCAACCTGGTCTTTACTTTCTTTTTTCAAAAACTAATCAGGGAATTGTTAAACAAAAGTTGATAATCCGTAGGTAGGTCAAAGAGTTTTCATTAAATCACTAGCTTAGAGAGTTAAAATTGATTTTGAGTCCTATTCCAAGGTAATGTCTAGTATGATGAATACCATTTACTTGAGTTTTCATTAGCCTACCGTCACTAAAGTATAAATGTTCTACACCTTTTCCACTGTTTCGGTTCATCGTCTCAAACGTCGCAAAGACGGCCATTGAAGTAGATAAAGTGTATGCAGCTTGGAAGGAAATTCGGTAGCCATATCCTTTGGCAGTATGGTCAAAACTGATTGGTTGAGCAAAATCATCTCGGAGATTCCAATTCGCTTCAGCAAAGTACCGCAACTGTTCGTATTGACAATTGACAAAAAAGGCCCATCTATTTAAAGAATAAGACAGTCGCGACTCAACAAGCGCACCATACCACTGAGCATCATACCAAGAATCAAGGTCGCTCACATCTTCCTGAATTGTAAAGAGTGACCAAGACTTAATGAAACCAATAGATGTAGAAAGATCGATGTTTTTCGCCAAGTTAAAATGATAACCACCCGCAAAGGAAAACTCAACTTCCCTACTATTTGCTGCATCAAACTTTCCAAAAAATGTGATGTCTTGTCTGTTGTCAGCCGCATAGTCTGTATCTTCAACCTGACCTGTTATGTAGCTAGTATAGCTGATATTTGACCTTATCAACCATTTATCATTTAAAGCCATTTGTGCATATAGCTTTCCCGATATACCTGTCAGGTCTTTCCAGATAAGTTCGGATAAAATATTTGGATTAACACCAGCAACATTACCGGCTATGCTCCAGTCAAAGTTGGTCGTTTGCCTCCCTGCTTCCAAGCGTATCTCAGTGCTTAGTTGAGCGCAAAGACCATAACTCTCGAAGAGAAAAAGCAGGAAAATAAACCTTGATTTCAATACCCTCAATGCTCTCATAGGGCTATTGAAAAAAGGAAACTCGCCAGTTATTGGCTAATTGCTCTTTCATTGCTTGAACCCTCATTTCGAGAGACGGGTCGTCCTCACCTACAGACAAAGCAGCGTCCATACTCTTAACGGCTTGTAGGCTATCTCCCATGATCATATAGGCTTCAGCAGAAGAAATATGGGGTTGGGGAGACTTTGGAAAATTGGTGTGGATAAAATCCAGCGTCTTGAGAATATCTTCTTTCTTTTGTTCTTTATTCTCTTCCGTAGCTACACTAAAAAGGTGACTGACTAAAAGATTGAGTGAGTTGATGGATTTATCATACCTCTCTATATCCTCTTCAACTAAATTGATGTAATAAGATAGTGCACTATCAAGACCATGATGGTCGTATATACCAGCCATAGGCTTGGAAACTGGTATTTTAATCTCAGGAAGAGATTCACTGTATCCTGCAAGGTAGAATAGGATGTTTTCAGCCACTTCATATGGCCTATAGTCTAGGGTAAGGTTTGAATTGAGTACTATTCCTAGTGACTGATCAGGAGCATATAGCATCACGGCGGCATAACCATCTTCGTTGTATTCTGTGTGGTAGACATCAGTGGGGCCAGCAGTACTTATTTCCCATCCCAGTGCACTATAAAGCCCATCATTTAATTTATATTGTTTTCTTAAATATTCCTTTGTGAGCGATGGCGAGATCACTGTTTTCTTACCACTGCGCCCTTCGTTCATCAATAGGCTTATAAACCCGGATAAATCCGACGGATTGGTCTGCAGTCCATGGCTACCTGCATGCTCGGGATTGTAAGGGTAATAATTGTAAGGAGAAGGAATGGAGTCCGCGAAACTGTTAAAAGCATGTCCTCTGGTCAGCTGTGATTGATTGTATTCATTTAACTCGAAGAAGCTCTGACTCATTCCCAGCGGTTCCAAAACTTCTGTTTTCATGAATGCATGGAAGGACATTCCAGAAGCTTTGGCTATTAGGTCAGCAGCTATATCAAAATCTAGAAAAGTTTTTTGGTGTTTTGTACCAGGCTCAAATTCTAATTCGAGCTCCCTGACACTGCGTGTTGTTACCTCCAATGCCGAATCGTTTTTTGAGGAAGAATCCCAATAGGTGCTCAAGTTTGGTAATCCTGAAGAATGGGTGAGCAACATGCGAATGGTGATTTTTTCATGATCCCCATCCCCATTCAGGTGAAAGTAAGGAAGGTGAGTAATTAACGGATCGTCCAGGCTTAGCTTTCCCATTTCCACCAATCTCATCACCCCTATCGCGACTAAGACTTCAGAGATAGATCCGTTCGGAAATATAGTATTCTCACTAATGGGATTTTTCAGATCGAGATCCGACTTGCCTTTGAAGATATTAACAATGGTATCTGCTGATAGTATCGAAAGAGATATGCCGGGTATTTTCTGGAGTTGAATCATTTCTTCAATGAAAAAATTAACTTTCTCAATCTTCTCCTCAGAAATGACAACCTTTTGATCTGTACTTCCTTGATTGCGGCAACCTACGTTTACAAATAAAAAGACTAAGAGAACTCCACATGGGATTTTAATTGATTTCATTCTTCGGGGTGTTGGTTTTAATGAAATTAAAGGTTTTTACTCAGAATCGGATTCACCTCATAAAGAGTCGTATTTAAATGAACTCCCCGGCGCAATGTCCGGGGAGTTTCTTGAGTTAAGGATTCTTTTGAACTCTTACGTTATCTATATAAATATATCCGGTCTTAGAACTGGCCCAGCTACTATCTCCACCTCCTCTGAAAATATCCCAGTGAATATTGTTGACAGGAGACCACTTAGTTGCGTAGCGGAAATTATTGTTATTGTAGATCGTCTGACCACCCACCACAATTTTCAATTTACCGTTGTTGTTACTTCCAGTATTAAGCTTAACCTCATAGCGCACAGTATACCACGTATTGCTATTGATGGTTTTCTTGCCACCAGGCTCATGTCCGCAGCTATTTGGCATATTTTTATAATACAGGTATGATACTATGTAGGGTTTTCCTCCATTCTCAGAAGTCCATTTATGCCACATAACCCGAGCAGACCATCCATCACCATTATTTTTAGCTTGCGAACCTCTACATCCTGTGTAGCCTTTACCGCCAACAAGGCCAGGGAGTTTTCCACCTTTATCCCAGTCAAATCCGGAACTAAATTTCACCTTATACTCAAGATTGTACCTTGATGCATCCTGAACCCTCACCTTGGCCCATACACCACTAGCCTCACCGTACTTGTTCTTTGGAATTGTAATCCTAACCGCATTACTTGAGATGTAATGACGGTCTCTTTCCCCATTGGAGTATCCACTTACGTTACCAAAGTCAGATACAAAATTGCTGTACCAGTATTTCCCATTCGGGCGGGAAAACCATACATTAAAGGTACCTTTAGTTGCCTTTGCTGCGGTTTGCTCATCTAGACTCTCCAGGGATGCCGGTTCAACGACATCTTCTGCACAGGAGCTCATCAAAACGACTACACCTATCAGGAGTAGTGATCGAATTTTGTTCATTTCAAAATGTTTCATAATAAGAAAAAAGTTTTAGTTGTTTCCCTCAAATTTTAGGTGATCATGCCTGGTGTAGGGTCAGTATCATTCACTTTTGGTAGGCAGAAGTCCATGCATAAAAGACAAGCGGTGTATTTGTAAAGGTCTTTGAACAGCACTTCGGGATAATTCAAGGTACAAACATATTTTACTGATTATCAGATAATTATGATTTATTTAAGCTCCTCAAACAGACTGGCTAGGTATAAAATCGTACTTTTAGGTAAGTTGTCTCGGGACCAAAATACTCCGCTAACGTCTCATTAGTATTTGTGCCTTGCCAACTATTCCGTCCAAGTTTGTTTAAAGCGCTTAAGCGCAACTACATAAACAGCTGGCTTCTGAGATGGCGGATTCAAGTGCTTTAATAGTACTTATTCTGTGGGGACCTATTTAAGTCAAAGAAACCTAACGAGGGGAGGTATTTGGACAATCGGATTAGCTTAATGATTTAAATAAAAGCAAATTCAACGTGCTTGAGCTATTTTAGGCTGGCCTCTTCTTTTATCCAATCGGATGAAGATCTTCAAAATTGAAGTTACTTCTGATTAAAAATAGTGGCTAAATGCTATCTATTTAGATAAAATTTGTGCTTTTAACGACGTTTGTTTGTGAGACTTTTCCATTCTCAATCGAGTCTCTAGGTAATAGTAATCAGCATAGGATAGTGGCTGATCAATCTCTGCACCATGTGGAACGCTCCCAACTGAATGATCCAAAATGAATTTTGTGTTTGCGCTGGCCACTACCATATATCTTTCACTACTTAGACTAGTCATGACCTTTTCTAAAAAGCCTTGATATCTATCGTCAAGATAGGTGTTTAACTCTGCCAACGCTGCAGCAGTAATCGCTGCAGCGGAGGCATCTCGCGGCTCCTCTGGTATATTGTCAGCGTCCATATCCCAATATGGAATGCCGTCTTCAGGAAGTCTGGGATGATTGATGATATACTCTGCTATCTTTTGTGCCCGATCAAGGTACTTTTTGTCTTTTGTATAACGATAACAAACAGTAAATCCATAGAGACCCCATGCCTGTCCCCTTGCCCATGCACTTTCGTGCGAAAACCCCTGAGCTGTATTCTTCTTCCTGACCTCACCCGTAAGCGGGTCATAATCCACAACATGCCAGGAACTGTTGTCTGCCCTGAAATGATTGGCTAGTGTGACATCTGCATGCGAGATGGCCGCTTCTCGATAAATCTTGTTGCCTGTCAATTCTGTCAACTCAAACAACATCTCCAAATTCATCATATTGTCAATAATGACTGGATACTGCCATCCTCTTTCAGCTTGCCAGCCTTTATCAACATCCCAGCTTTGAATACAGCCGACGGTATAATTAAATCGTTTCATCAACGTATTACCTGCTTCTATTAAGACATTTTTATACTCTTCTTTGGATTCAAGCCTAAAGCCGTTACCGTATGAACAATAAAAAACAAATCCTAAATCGTGAGAACCTTGATGCGTCTTCATTGGCTCAAATTGAGCCTGAAATTTGGCGGCCGCCTCACTCCACATCTTATCGCCTGTTAGTTCATACATGTACCAACAGCTACCTGGCCAAAAGCCCAGAGTCCAATCAAATTGCATTTCGCCGGAGGTAGCGTTTGTTTTGGTAGCCCATACAATTTTCCCGTCCTCGTCTTCACTTCTTGGTATTTTGTTTTCCTTGTTTGACACTTCCAAAAGCTGCCGCATCTTAACGAAGGCAGGATCAATTTCTGAGGACAGCTCTTTTTCTTCCGTTGGTTGATTAATAGAACAACAAAAAACAAAAATGCTAAGAGAAAAAAGTAAGTAAAATGTTGTTTTGGATGGCTTATACATTGACTTGTAGGTCTTTTAAAATGAGTAAGCAATGTTACCTTAGTAGACACCTGAGAGGATTCCAATTTCATTCATAAAAGGTTCATTTCTGTACGAAAATATGGTCATATACTTGTATTGGGGGCTTTTAAGACCTGCATTCTCTTTCTAATGAGTTGATAAAAGCAGCTTAGAATAAGGGTGGAAAAATATATACTGATCAATATGATCAGTAAGTCAAAGAGTGATCGAGTGGAAACAAATCAAAGGCAACACTCTAAAATATTCGGAAATCGAAAAATCCTATTCTAAGCGTCCCTAGGCTTATTCATACGGAAACCTGTCAAGATTTCTCTTCACAGGTTTCACAATGGTCTATTTAAGAGCCATTTAACTAATGTTAGGACAGTTTATTACTTACTCTTGCTCTTTGCGCCTACTCATGAGTTTCTTGAGACCGTAAGCTCCGCCAGCTGCAAGCAGGACTGATAGACCTCCATCTATGGGAGTAGCTGGTGGAGAAGAGGGTTGAGCAATAGTCATTCCCACCACACAAAAAAGAAAGGAAAAGACTAAAAAACTTTTGATACTTATAGCTTCCATGATATTTATTTTATCAGGTAAAAAAATTAGTTGGGTAAGATCATAAACTTGGAAGCATACTGGTCATCAAGTTTAATGACGTACGTTACTCCTTTCTTAAAATCACCTTTCACTGTGGCAGTGTTACCAGAAAAATCTAAGCCTTCATTAATTAGAACCATCCTGCCTTGCAAATCATATATGTTTACGTTTTTAACGCTCAAGTCGGTTTTGATCGTAAGAAAGTTGTTAGAAATCGAGAACTGCACTTTTTCTGTTAAGGCTGATGGAAACCCTAACACTTGATTAGGACTAATAATGAGACTGAATCGGTCAGCAAAGGTGCCGGCTGAGCTAAAGAACTCAAACTTATTATCCACAAAGCTCTTGTAGACGTTCTGCTGTTTATCATGAATCAGTATTTGGTACTCCGCAGATAGGTTTTTAGCATCTAGCTCAAAAGAATATACTCCATCAGTTTCTACAGTGAATTCTAGATCTATTGATCTTTTATCTCCATCCAAAGGAGAATATCCGGCAATTGCTAAGATCATATCATCGTTCACAATTCCTAACTGAATCGAAGTAGTACCTTTAAACTTTTCGGCATCATATCTTTTGTCTAACCCTGAAGATGCTTCTTCTAAGAATCCAAGTAAAACCTCACTGAAATGGTGATCGTTTTTAAGTGAAAGCTTCACCTTTGATATTTCAGAATTAGCATTTCTGAAAAATGCGTCGTCCGTGTTGTTGCCTACTTGCTTCATGGCATCAGTAAAATTGATTGCAGTCCCTGAGGCACTTGTTTGCACAAAAAAACCTTGTGATGAACCAATACTACCTGAAATGAAATTGGACGAGGATTTAGACCCTGTGCCACCGGATTGTACTTCACCTAGACTATTGATCGTGATGTAGTCTGAAACAGGTCTTTCTCCACCTTCAGATCCACCATCATTCCATAACCACAGGGTTTCAGAGGATAATGCTGCATTGTTTTCGCTAAAAAACTGGTCGATATTGACCGCACAAGGGTAAGGGTTTGCAAGCATTTTGAAAGCGCTGGCTGTTGCTGAAACTGACACCATTCCGGAGTTCGGCGTTCCGCTAAACTCTAAATCTGTCTTTCCTACTACTGAGTAACCCTGACCGGGTGTCATAGTGGGGTTGCCTGTTTCTCTCAACCAAGTGTTCGAAGCTTCTTCGTAAGTGAAATAATCAGCAGCATTGAGGGACTCCAAACTAAAGCCTGCTACAGGCGAGCCCACTAGGTTATGCCTTAGTGCATCCATTGAGTGCTGCGATGTTCTCTTGAATATGATGGCATTTCCAGAGTAGCTTGCCCCGGTTTCAACCAAAGATGATCCTGATTCAAACGTGATTGATCCATCGTTTGTAATATCTCCACCAACAGAAAGGCTTATATCTGATGAAATAGTAAGGATACCATCTGATTCCACTGTCAGGTTGGTTACTTGTGCATCTGAAGACAAAGCAACGCTTGAACTGATAAAAGAGTGATTAGCCATTGAAAAAGATTCAAAGACATTTCCTGCATCTGCTACGTCACCATTCCATCCTTCTTTCCATAGTCCGGAAATAGGATCTTTGTATGCGTGAAATATCGTCTTATTTCCCCCTACCTGCCCGTACAGAGCTGGAATCCCAAGTTCTGTACTGTAGTCCCACGGTGCTGAACGTGATCCTGATCCTGCAATCTCATCCTGCAGTTCTGCGTTGGTCTTTTCTGCTAGTTGTATACCATCTATGAGGTTTTCCCATAGTATGTTATCCACCACACCATCATCATCTTCATCAATATTATCTGAAGAAAAAATGAAAGAAGAAGCTTCTATCAAAAGGATGGCCATTGAATGAAAACCATTGAAATTAGCCTCAGATGTTTGTAGATCTGGATTTATAGAAGCGGAAAACCCGATGGTGTAAAATCCATCAGCGGGGATTACCTCACCAGCTATGTTTTGTACTCTGGCACGTACTTCCCCAGGATTTGATGGACTCTCTCCAATGGAAATTACCCTATAATTAGCTGGGATACTTGAGCCAGGAACTCCTTTTAACTCAATGTAATCCGCATCGTTACTATTAGAATTCGAATGCACTCTGACCTCCGAGATTTCTAGCTGACTATAGGCAGTGAACTGGAGCACAGCCATCGATAACAATAGATAAAGTTTTTTCATATTAAATTTTTCTTTGGGTTGTATTTCAAAAGAAAAAAAGAGAAAAACCTTACAAACCCAATATTGTGCAAAAAGACGCTACTATTGTACTGCTTCTGTTAGGAATCGCTCGAAATAAAATCTTTTAGCCTGTTGTAAGTTTGGGGAAAATAGTCATATCTGCTTATTGGGCACATTAATCAAACATGAATAAGTTACCACTCATAGGACTTGTACTCATTCTAACATCTTGCTCGGAGGATGACAGTACTCCCCCTGCGCTAGACAATGGTCTTGTCTATCAGTTTGAGGATGGATTTGAAACTGCGGGAAATGACTTTCAGGAGCTTTTTCCTACTGATGGAAGTAGATGGAGTAACCTGCAACTAGTAAACCCTGCTGAGGGAGAAAATACAGTTGAGTTAGAAAGCACTATCATCAATAGTGGCAATAACTCATTAAGGATTTTTGCAAAAGCATCCGATAGCATTCTTTCTAAGGCTGACATAGAAAAAAGCAGCTTTAGCGCACCAGAAGGTGCAACCATTAGAATGAACGCTGATTTTTACATAAACTCAGCTAATGACTTGCAGAATCTACTACTAATGGATCTGGAGTGTTGCTCGTGTTGGGATCCAATAGTGCCTGACAACCAATGTCCCGGTGTTCGTCTTATAATTGGTAACAATGACCGTTTATCTATAGAAAGAGGCAAAATTTTGGGTTCAACCATAAGTCAGTTTGAAGTTACATTCCCCAGAAACGAATGGGTAAATGTGCTTTGGGAATTGAAATTATCTCAAAACAACGATGGGATAATTAAGCTCTTCATAAATAATCAAGAAGTTATCTCTGAAAATGAAATGAACATGCCCAATGCAGGCCTTTTTGAAGCAGAATTTGCCAAGAACGGAATCGATTTTGAATTACAGGAGCCATTGTTTTATGAAAGATTCCAAATTGGGGCTACTGCAAATCCCACATCTTTTGACATAGAACTATTCATTGATGATGTCAAAATTGAAATAAGCGAATGAAGCCTGCCATGGAAATTTTATGACTTTTTGGGCTATTATCAAAAAGAAGCTATCAAATCATTAGTAGCATATAATAAATCTCCTGCCAGAAATGTTGCTAGCCCCATAAAATGACAAAATCTCACACTAAAAGAGGCAATCTGTAAATCTTCTAATTTTGGTAGCCCTACAAAATGCCCTAAATGCACCCCTCCCCTAGTCCCTTGTGGTTCTCTCATATTTAAACATTATTTATAATACTTACATAATAGCAGACTTGGATACCTTAAGAGAACCATATTCTAGTGATTTTAAAACTACTAATAAGTATTTATAGCAATTGTTAAGCAATAACCCTTAAACCTTGTGAAGATCCTTCAAACACAAATACCCTGTCGGACTTCTTAGGTGAACAGAGAAGCGATTCAAAACCGACACAACTATATGGAAACCAGTGTGTTCTACGATTAACTTTAGCTATGAAAAAAATTCTGTTAATTCTATTTATCACTTCTGGCAACCTGTTTGCACAAACGAAAATCACAGTTGATGTGAATAATGTATTGAAGACGTTCCAAGAGTCTCCTTTGGGTATTAATATGAACTACCTGGTCGATGACGATTCTTATTTAAATCCTGCCACCTCAATATCACAATCTCTTTCTAACATCAATGTTGATGCATTGAGGTATCCCGGTGGAGAAAAGTCTGATAATTACCTCTGGTCGATATCGCCGTTTACGTCTGCCAATCCACATTTTGCCACTCAAGGAGACTGCAATTTTCCAAATCAAGACGCAAGATTTTCAGATGATTTTATCACGCCTGTTGATGAAACCTTAGATTTTGATGAATTTATGGTTTTAGCTAATTCAATTGATGCCCAACCATTCATAGTTGTCTCTGGTGATGCCCATTACAATGACAATTGTACTTCGCCTCCAAGTCTAGCTGATTTGATTACCAATGCAACTGAGTGGGTTATGTATGCAAACATTTCCAATCAATACAACATAAAATACTGGATGATTGGAAATGAAAGCTGGTTCTCTTCCGCCTATGATACTGCTACTACAGCCTTGCAATATGCCAATGACCTCATTCAATTTTCATCGGCGATGAAGAGCGTTGATCCCAGCATAAAAATTGTGGCAAATAGTGATGCTGGTCCATGGACCGATTCTTTGATACAGATTGCAGGTGAGCATCTTGATGTTCTCGGATTTAGCAACTACCCTGCGTTCAACTGGGTCGAAGGTTACGACACTTACAGGAATGGGAGTTACAGTTTCATTGAAGAAATTAATTCTGCGGTCACTTCCATTGGTTCGCGAGCTATCAGAATTATCATTAGCGAGTATGGCCCTTTTGATCTTGCAGGTGCCTGGGAAAACAATAATACCCTAGGTCATGCTTTGGTAGGTTTTCATATGTTTGGAGATCAGATCTCATTTGAGAAAGTGGATGGCGCCTATCTATGGAATACGCGATGGATCAACAATGACACAGAGCCTAAGAGTGGATTTTCTGCTTTGGATAATGAAGGAAACCTAAATGCTACTGGCAAAGGACTAGCCATGTGGGGGAATCACTTGTTAGATAATCTGGTATTTGCAAGCAATAGTGGTTTTGTTAATTCTTTTGCCAGTACTACTAGCACAGGTGAGGACTTGAATATTTTTCTGATCAACAGAGATTATTCGCCCCACAGTACCGAAGTAGAAATTAGCAACTATTTGGACTTAACCTCTCCTGAAATGAGCATATCTCAAGCAAAGCTATCCGGCACATCACACACAGATGAAAATCCAGTCATATCAGAACCTACCGACGGTTTAGCTATTTCAGAAAACTCCATTTCACTGACACTTTCCCCTTCATCAATACACGTGTTAAAAATTTCGAGTAGCATGGTTACAACACTAGCTAACCGGAACGCCCAAGGTGAAATAAAGCTATTTCCCAATCCGATACAGGATAAGTTGAAAATCTGTAATCTACCACTAGAAGCCTCTTTTATCAGGATCTTAACCTTAGATGGTAGTCTTCTAAAGACTTTCAGCGCTTTAGGCACTACTCGTATTATTTCAGTTGCAGACCTCCCAGCAGGGTTGTACTTTTTGCAGATCGCAAAAGGCGATGAATTGCTGAAAACAAGTAAGCTGATTAAGAAGTAGATCGAAACACAAGTAGACTCACAAAGGTGCTAAATGAATTCTTTTTAGGAAAAGAAGGAAGCCATCACTAAATAAATTCGACCTGTAATAACTTACTATCTTGAACTGAGCGACTAGGGAATATGAATGAAACATCTTTGAAGAATCTGAAAATTCATATTAAGCGGATTGAGAATACTAGTGAAATCCCATATGATCTTCTGGCATTGGCCGATCCATCCAGAAGCATGATCAACAAATACCTCAAAACAGGTCTTTGCTATCTTGCAAAGTCTGGCCGCAAAGTAGTCGGTGTTTTGGTGCTAAATAAAATTGACAAAACTAGAATAGAAGTCAAAAACATTGCTATTGCTGAAGGCGAGCAAGGAAAAGGTTTTGGTAAAGCACTTCTGGAATTTTGCGAATCAGTGAGCCGTGAACTAGGATTTGATACACTGGTAATAGGAACTGGAAACTCAAGTTTAGACCAACTTGCACTCTACCAAAAAGTAGGTTTTGAGATGTTTAAAATTCAAAAAGACTTTTTTATCAAAAACTATAGCGAGCCAATTTTTGAAAATGGAATACAATGCAAGCATATGGTGATTTTAGAAAAAGAATTGAGAAGGTCATACCACAACAAATCACATAGCCTCTGACGGGTAGTAGGCTTCAAGCATTTCTCTATGTTCAGGGATGGTTAATCCCGAGATCGCTACCTTTAGAGATAAACAGAAACGGTCAACTTAATCCTTACCTTACCCTCTACATGCAATATCTTTTCTATGCAAGTGCTGACAAGAATACCAAGACTTAAGCCATAAACCCAGTTTATGACGCAGCGTTTGTCGCAAATCCGTCCTATGACTGAAGAAGAGCGTGCGTCGATGATGCAAGAGCTCGAGGCACAGCGCACGCAGATGGTCCAAGCCGCGGAAGAGAC
>JBCCLV010000082.1:0-18733 GCA_039026695.1 Bacteroidota bacterium | reverse complement strand
TTCTTGTAGGTGTTTTCTCACTTTTTGCAGCGACGGTGGATGAATTTACTGATTGGCTGCTTTCCCTCTTCGTTCCCACTCGCATGCGAAGGAGGAACTCATGGCTTGCTTGTTGGATATTAGCGTCTGCTGCTCCCAAACTATAGATATAGGAGAAATCTATTGAAAAGGTTTATATGCTTTTGCTCCCTCAGATATCAGCATTTCGTTTTCCTAAAAGGAGGATAGAATGACTTTACTCTTGCAGCGAGATCTAACATCAATCCAACAGAGATTTATTTACCGTCTAGGTACTTTTCCAATTCCAAGACGGAATCATCAAATGTAAATGCATCATTTAGTAGGTAATAATTCTCCGGATCGGCAGTCTTTTCATAGGCAAGCTTGGCGAGTGTTAGCATTTCATCCTCAAAATCAAATTGCTCCATGAGCTCTTTGATCTGTACAACAGAAATACATTTAGAACGGATGATTTGCTTAAATACACTGATTTTCTCATCAGCAAAATCTTTATTTTCCATGGTTCTTTTTTTTTGCTGAAAACTTGCTGCATCCATTGCAGTGCATGTGTTAACAGGCTCTTTTACCACATTAGCAGCAGCAGTTGCCTGAGCAGCTCCGTCAATGATCATCTTGCTGCTATTGTGCTTTAATTTCACAGACCATTTAGTGGAAGTTTCCTCAACTGAAAGTTTAAAATAGACCTTGCTCTTTTTCCAGTCATTTTCCTGATATACAAAAGGCACCTCGCTACTGTAGGCCTCTACCCCATCATAGGAAATCGTGACCTTCGCTCCCGCTGGTTGCTTCATTTCCACTACGGGTCCAATCCGATTAGAATTAACATACTTATAGGTGTAGACTCGGCCATCACTTAACGTGATTTTTTGTCCATTCATTTGAGCAGATAGACCCTGTGCTACGATGATGCTTGATGAGGTGCAGCAAAGAAGAATGATTGTCACGTATCTAGACATAGTTACCTTTTTTCTTCAAAGCATCACAATGAAGTCTAACATCACAAAAAACTCATCTCTACATCATCTCTACAATCCCTTCATCTTGGATAAATGACTGAGAAAGATCGACAACCATGATGCGTTTTTAAACTGCGTTTATGAAATCTGAAAGATTTTCAGAGACCTCAAGACCAATCTTTTGCTTTAGCCGGTATTTACTTTGATCGATGCTCTTGGGAGAAATGTTCAGAATGGTAGACATCTGCTTAGAGCTCAAATTGAGACGTATCAAGGCAGCAAGTTTCTGATCGTTTTTGGACAAGGTAGGACAGCATTTTGCCAGTCTCAAATAGAAGCCTTCGTAAATATTCTGGATGTTGCTCTCAAACTCAAGTCTGTCTTCTGATATAGATCTATTTGCAATAAGAATCCTGTTCACTTCTTGCAAATCTGGACCAGCAGGTCGTTTGATTTCTTTCTCTAAGTCTTCTAATAACTCATTTTTATGTGTGATCTGTACAGCTAAATTCAATAGCTCTCTGTCTTGTAGTCTACCTCCATTTTAGTACGAGCTTGATCTGCCTCCAGCCGTTTCTTCTGTGCCTCAAAGGCTTCTTCCGATTTTACTTTGATCTTATTCTCAACATCAAGGATGACTGATTTCAAAAACGCACTGACAAAGAAAAAGGCAGTCAAACGCAGACCTTTTTGGTAATAGGATTCTTCAATTAAATCGTATTGATAGACAATTACTACGCTTAAAAAGAACAAGAAAGACGAAAACAGAAGAGAGTCAAATAGAATAAAGGAGACAAGTATATTTAGCACAACATAGTACTCCCGCATGTCGGATTGTCCTAGCTTGTAGATAGCAAAAAACTCGTATCCAAGTGCTAATAGCACAAAGATGATTCTCGCAAGTAGACCTTTCCTTTTATAGTTTATGAAGATCAAAAAGCACAGAACAAGTCCCCAGAAGACAAAAAAAGTTGCCAACTGCGGATCAGCATTCACCAGTTCCACAATAGCGCTTGTAAAAGCAATTGCTGCTGATACCAGGCAAGTGAAATTCAAAAATTTTATTTTCCGAATTTCAGAATAGTCATCGGAATCGCGAACTCCTGCCTCTATTAGCTTTTTAAGACTACTATTTAATTCCTTGATCACCTACAGAATTAACATTTCTTTAGGAAAGTTAATACTGGTGAAGAGTTGCTGCAGCATCTCGGCGAAAAGCACAACCCAAAGGTTTCATTGATCTGGGGAAGGAACGCAAATGTTAAAATCCGTGGGGAAAAGCATTTTTTGTACTTCTCAATTTTAATTAGTCAGGAGTGCCTGCAAGACTTTTGAGTAGCACAGACTTACCATATCCAGTTTCGCCGATGATCGCTAATCGTTCATTAATCGATTGAGAGAAGGATACCGATAGAATTTCCTTTCCATCTTTGGGGTTGCTCACGGAAATATCTTGAGCCTCTATAAAGTGGTTCATCTACAAACTTTGGATGCTACGCTTCAAAATCACTTCTGTCCAAGATCCTTCAGTTCTTCCTTTAGCCTCTTTGGAAGCTTACTCACAATTTGCTCGTAGCTATGATCTATGAGATGTAATATCTGCGCATACGGAACTGCCCCGTTGGTATCTACTGAATTCCATAGCTTTTTATTCATGTGATAACCTGGCCTGATCGCACCATCATACTTCTCGCGAAGTTCTAACGCATACTCAGGATCGCATTTCAAGTTGATGTATTCAAAGTCGGTGATCCCTGCTATGGCATATATCTTACCCATCACCTTAAATACCAAGATATCTGGGCCAAATGGGGTCTCTTCAGTGGTACCTGGCTTTGCCAAACAGTATTCTCTGTATTCCTCTATGTTCATTCAAAACCTAAATAATAGACCAACCTGATTTGGTTGTGCTTGGAAGTAAAGTCTTGATGCAGTAGTAAAGCTCTTATTGTACAAATCTGTAGCCTTTTTCATTTTCTTGGCACCTGATGCTTGTATGGGGATCGCAATTACCACAATACCTGCACCTATTCCTGCAAGCGCCCAGTTAGGATCTCCGCCACCCAAGGCCGATCCAAGCGGCCAGCCAATCATAAAACCTCCGACGAATCCTAAAACGGTCGCTGTGTTGTAGCTTGACTTGGCCTGTTTTGCAAGTTCAAAAGCCTCTAAGTTTGGTTTCATCAATGCTACATAGTCTGCTAGACCTACTATTTTGTCGTCACTGTAGAATCTATTTTTTTCTATTCTGAGCTCTTGAGAGAACAATACACTAGATAGTAGAGCGGCGACAAGACTCAAGAGATACTTCATGTATTTACAGATAATTTCTTTTCTAAATCTAACAAGAATTTTACTGCTGGAATTTTGTATCCAGCCTTTCAAAAAATCAATTCGGACTTCTCCAAGCAGTTAGCCAAAGCAACCGAATCCAGATCGATCTGTGCCCCCAGTTCGCTTAGTTGATTGATCATTTGCTCGGTAGCCATGTTGCCAATGGGTTCTGATTTTACCATCGGGCAACCTCCAAACCCTCTCAGCGCCCCGTCCATTCTCCTGCAGCCGGCGAGATAGGCAGCTTGTACTTTTTCTTGAGATGTTTGCGGAGATGTATGCAGATGCGCCCCGAATTCTATGTGTGGAAATTGTGGAACGATGCTACCAAAAAGAGCAGAAATGCTCTTTGGTTCAGCAACACCGATTGTATCAGCCAGGCTAATAATCTTCACTTCTAATCGGTCCAGTTTTGTTACAAATTCATTGATGTAGTCCATCTCGTAAGGATCTCCATACGGATTGCCAAACCCCATAGAAAGATACACCACTAGCTTCTTCTTTGACTTGAAGCACAAGTCTTGGATTTTTGCAATCTCTTCCAAAGCAACAGCGATTGATTTATTGGTATTTCTCAACTGAAAGGTCTCAGATATTGACAATGGAAATCCCAGGTAGTGGATGGAGGAAAACTCGCAAGCTTCTTTTGCGCCTCGTACGTTTGCAACAATAGCCAGGAGTTTTGATTTCTTCAGTTCCAGATTCAAGCCTTCCAAAACAGCTTTCGTATCCCGCATCTGCGGGATGGCTTTAGGGGAGACGAAACTGCCAAAATCAATGGTGTCAAAACCTACTTGTAGAAGACAATTGAGGTAGTCAATTTTCATCCTGGTTGGAATAAATTCACTTATCCCCTGCATGGCATCTCGTGGACACTCAATAATTTTCATGATCCAAAGCTAAAAAAGTCAATAATGCTGCTCATTGATTCTGCAACCAAAGACTTAACGCCATGGCTTAAGGCTTTCAAAAAGCACCTACCTGAAAAGGAGGTAATTACTTACGACGAGATCACCGATCCAAGCCTGGTAGAAGTTGCTGTGGTATGGCAGCACCGGAAAGAACTCTTTAGTGAGCTTTCAAAGTTAAAATTAGTTGCCTCCCTGGGAGCTGGGGTAGACCATATCTTGCAAGATCCACTTCTTAAACCACAGGTTCCGGTATCCAAGATCGTGAGCCCACTTTTGAGTACACCCATGTCTAACTACTGTATCGGAGCGATCCTCTACTATCACAAGCAATTTGATAAGTATGCATTGGATAAAGCAGATAAAATCTGGGATCAGCAATTTGACCCTGAAAGGAAAGTAACGATTGGGATACTGGGTCTTGGGCAACTGGGAACAGATTTAGCGGAAAAGCTGCATCTGTTGGGATTTGATGTTCATGGACTAAGTCAAACAAAGAAAAATTTGAAATATGCCACCACTTACGGAGCAAATGAATTAGAAACTTTCTTATCTAAAGTCAATGTACTGGTTTGTATGCTTCCCAGAACCAAGGAAACAACAGGAATCATCAATCATGAACTGCTCTACCAATTACCACCTAGGTCTTTTCTAATCAATGTAGGACGCGGACCGCAGCAAGTAAATCAGGACATCATTACTGCCTTAGATGAAGGTCAGCTTTCAGGTGCATTTCTGGACGTATTCCCAGAGGAACCCCTACCATCCAATAGTCCTTTATGGATGCATCCTAACGTATTTATTACGCCACACATTGCAGTAGTCACAAAAATGGAAGCTGCTGTACCTCAAATAGTTGAAAATTATCAGAGATTGAAAGAAGGTAAAGGTTTGATCAATTTGATTGATAGAAGTAAAGGCTATTAAACTTTAGCAATCGATCAAAAAACTATTTGATTCAGGATCAATCAATCAGTAAAGATAAATAGACTATCCAAATATTTCCTTGAGCTTGGCTGCCAAACTTGCGCCACGCAGATTTTTTGCAATGATCTTTCCTTCAGGATCTATGAGGAAAGTGGCGGGAATAGCGCTTACTTGATAAGCCAAGGCTGCTTCGCTACGCCAGAATTTGAGATCGGAAACGTGCAACCAAGGCAAGCCATCCTGCTCGATAGCATTGAGCCAGGCATTCCTTGTTCGATCTAATGACACTCCCAAAATCTCAAAATTTTTGGAAGCGTACTGGTTATATACTCGAACCACGTTGGGATTTTCTGCTCTACAAGGTCCGCACCAGGCAGCCCAAAAGTCGATCAATACATATTTGCCTCTCAATGAATTCAGACTGATTTCCTGTCCCTCTGGCGTGGATAAAGAAAAATCAGGGGCTTCCGCTCCTATCATCAAAGACCGCTTTGATTCTAGAGAGGCTGCTAATGTTTGTACATGAAAATTACCGGGCATTTCCACCATCAATTTGGACACCACACTGTCGAGAAAAGCATAATTCTTATCCTGATCGATCATCTGGCTCCCGTAAAATGCAGCCAAGGATGGCGTTGCGTCTCGAATCAAACTTTTAATACCAAGCTCAGCCTTCTGTGTGATCTCAATCAACTCCTCATTTAACTGGTTGAAAGATTGAATATCGCCTGCCCTCCGCGCGGCTAGTAGGTTTTGCTGCAGACCTTGACGAGCTTTCTGATACCCTTTCATTAAGTCATCCATTTGGGTCTTGAATTCTGTGTCGTAAGAACCTGATACCTCACTAAAACCCCGAGGATCATCGCCGTGAGCATTGACCACAACCTCTGCTTCTTCGCCAGTTAAAATCAAAGACACGTACTGCCTATCATTGAAATTGAGCCGGTAAAAAGCAGGTCTGGTAATGTTTACATTGGCAGAAAATAGGCCGTCTTCCACAGAGAAGGTATCCAACTTTACCATCTCATTTTCAACGACCTCTTCTATATGAACGAATCCTCCAGAGGGGAAATTCTCCACACTACCACTGATTTTCACGCCTAGTCCCTCTGGTTGCTTTTGCTGATTGGAACAGGAAAAAAGAAGAAAGAGCGAAATGGCGACTAAAAAAGTGACAAGCAATCTCATATACTAGCTTCTATTGTTGATTTACCTACCTCCAACGCTTTGGTTAAGCCTGAAAGTTCTTTTCCCCCAGCCGTAGCGTAAAAAGGCTGACCTCCTCCTCCACCCTTTATCTCTACAGCCATCTTTCTAACAAGTTCACTTGCATTGAGGCCTGCTTGAATTGCTTTTTCGCTCAGCATAACTGAGAGCATAGGTTTTTCATCAACAGAAGCAGCTATAAGTAAGATTAAATCTTCCACCTCCTTCTTAAGATCAAAAGAGAGCTGCTTTACCACCTCTGCTGCTGGAAAATCTCCTTTATACACAATCAACTTCATCTCACGAAAATCCTCCGCGCCTTGAATTAGTTGGCTTTTAATTTGGGATGTAACCTTGGCATTAAGCTGATCAATTTTCTTTTGGATTGCCTGGTTTTCATCGACCAGTTTCAGCACAGTCTGCTTAACCTGAGGATTCTTCAAGATCCCCTCAACCTCTGACATCACCGCGAGTCTATCTTCATAGAACTTTATTGCCTGTTCCGCAGTAACTGCTTCTATCCTTCTTACACCAGCAGCCACGGAACTTTCACTAGCGATTTTAAATAAGCCAATATTACCAGTCCTGGGCACGTGAGTACCTCCGCAAAGCTCGACTGAAAAACTTGGATTAAAAGTAATTACCCTCACAAAGTCTCCATACTTTTCACCAAACAAGGCTGTAGCTCCCATATCCAGCGCATTTTTAATGGGTACATTTTGCTTTTCATCTAGTTCAATGTTCTCTCTAATTCGCTGATTCACAATGGTCTCTACCTGTGATACTTCTTCAGCGGACATTTTTGCAAAATGTGAAAAATCAAAGCGTAAACCGTTTTCATTCACGAGTGAGCCTCTTTGCTGCACATGTTCACCCAGCACAGCCCGCAAAGCAGCGTGAAGCAGGTGGGTAGCGGAATGATTATTTTCAGTTAGTCTTCGTCGGTCCTGATTTACAGCAGCAGTGATCGGAGCGTCAAGTTGCTTTGGTAATTTCTTTGTGATGTGGATATTTAGATCGTTTTCCTTTTTGGTATCCACTACGGAAATCTTCTCTTCTCCGAATTGAAGGAAGCCTGTATCTCCAACCTGCCCGCCGCTTTCCGCGTAAAACGGCGTTTCGGACAATACCATCTGGTACTGCCGCTGCTTATTCATCTCGACCGATCGGTATCTTAGTAGCTTACTTTTAGTGAGTACTTTTTCATATCCTACAAAAACTGTCTCCTCCCCTTCTTCAACAATGGTCCAATCACCCGTACTCTTCGCAGCAGCCTTTTTTGAGCGATCTTTTTGGCGCTGCATTGCCTTATCAAAACCTTCCTCATCAACACCGATTCCTTGCTCTTCAGCTATCAGACCGGTTAAATCGAGGGGAAATCCGAAGGTATCATAAAGTTCAAAAGCAGTGTCGCCATCAATTTGCTTATCCCCCTTTTTTATGATCGCATCAAGTTGTTTAAGTCCCTGATCCAGTGTTCTTAAAAAAGAAATCTCCTCCTCCCGAATTACTTTGGCAATAAAATCTTGCTGTTGCTTTAGCTCAGGAAAAACTTGCTCAAACTGCAGAACTAAGGTGGGAAGCAATTCGCACAAAAATGGCTCTTTCAACTCCAGAAAAGTATAGCCATACCTGACGGCCCTTCTTAATATTCGGCGTATTACATATCCGGCCTTATTATTACTTGGTAACTGTCCATCAGCGATCGTAAATGCAATGGCGCGGATGTGATCGGCAATCACTCGAATCGCCACATCGGTCGCTTCCTGTTCTCCGTAGACAACTCCCGATCTCTTACTGACCCACTGAATTAGGGGTTGAAAAACATCCGTATCGTAGTTAGATTGTTTCTGCTGAATTGCCATCACTAGCCTTTCGAAACCCATCCCTGTATCTACATGCTTTTCGGGAAGATCTTCTAATGAGCTGTCAGCTTTACGATTGAATTGGATGAAAACCAGGTTCCAAATCTCTACAACCTGAGGATGATCCTTGTTTACAAGATCTCTTCCTGGTGCTTTCTCAACTTCCGATTGTGGGCGTAGATCAATGTGCAATTCAGAGCATGGACCACAAGGTCCTGTATCACCCATTTCCCAGAAGTTGTCTTTCTTGGATCCATTGAGAATTCGGTCATTATCTAAATACCTACTCCAGCGAGCAGCGGCCTCTGAATCTCTCTTGAGCTGCTCTGACTCGTCACCTTCAAAAACTGTAGCGTACAACCTATCTTTCGGTAGTTGATAGCGCTCCGTAAGTAATTCCCAGGCCCAGTCTATGGCTTCATCCTTAAAATAGTCCCCAAAAGACCAGTTGCCCAGCATCTCAAACATGGTATGGTGATAGGTGTCCTTCCCCACCTCTTCCAGGTCATTGTGCTTACCTGAAACCCTCAAGCATTTTTGGGTATCTGCAACTCTTTTGCTGGTAGCCTGTTGATTTCCAAGAAAGTAATCTTTGAATTGATTCATTCCCGCATTGGTAAACATCAAAGTGGGATCACTTTTGACCACAATGGGAGCTGAGGATACGATGTGGTGTTGCTTTTCCCGAAAAAAATCAAGAAAGTTTTGTCTGATGAGATGAGCGTCCATCAACTATGCTGAAATTAGAATTTTACTGTAAAATCTTGTAATTATGAAAATTTCCTAATAAATGGTATTTTCGCTGTGCAGAACTTAAGCCACCACGCATAGGAATTTCGAAAAACAAAAATACCACTTCTACCCTATCAACCAATGGCAAAGATTAAGTACTACTACGACACAGAATCCTGTCGGTACGAACGGATAAAAGTTTCCTCCTGGGATGTCTTGTTTAACATGTTAGGTTTTCTGGTGGTTTCTTCGGTGATTGGTCTAGGAATCTTTTTTGTTACAGATCATTACTTTGAATCTCCCACAAAAGCTTCCTTAAGGAAAGAAAACGAAGAATTGAGGTTATACTATGACATCCTAGAAGATGAGATAAGTAATGCCAACGAGATGCTGGCAGTGCTTGCAGAGCGTGATGATGATATATATCGGGTTATCTACGGTGTTGAACCAATTCCTGAAGAAATCAGATCTGCTGGTATTGGAGGAGCAAATCGTTACAGAGAGCTACTGGCAAAAGGATTGGAAAGAGAGCAATTGATCTTGCAAAACCTAAAGAAGATAGACAAGCTGAAGAAGCAGATGTATATCCAGACTAAGTCGTACGACGAGATTGTAAAGATGGCGAGAAACAGAGAGGAATATCTGGCTAGTCTCCCAGCGATACAGCCAGTATCCAATAAGGAGCTCAAGAGGTTGGCCTCTGGTTTCGGAATGCGTATGCATCCAATCTACAAAGTCCGAAAAATGCATAACGGAACCGATTTTTCACTACCCACGGGAAATCCTGTCTACGCTACCGGAGATGGAGAGATCATTGGCACTTACGATAAGTTTTCGGGATATGGAAAGTACGTTAAAATCCAACATGGTTTCGGCTATCAAACGCTCTATGCACACCTTAGTCAGTACATCGTAAAGCCAGGACAGAAAGTAAAAAGAGGTCAGATTATTGGCTATTCTGGAAATACGGGCGGATCTACAGCCCCGCACTTGCATTATGAAGTTATTGAAAATGGAAAACCAGTAAACCCTGTAAATTACTTCTATCAAGATGTCTCCAGCGAAGAGTACGCCGAAATAGTCCGACTTTCATCCATTGAGAATCAAAGTCTAGGTAAGTACTAGAACTTTTCGCTTTTCTTGAAAAGATTTGCAGATTCGGCAAGTCACTTCCTTACTTTAGCCACAGTGAAGGCTAATTTCTGCATATTGGTTATTGCTACTTTAATCGCATCCTGTAAAGGGCTAAAATCAACTACAGAGACTGCACCAATAATTTGCTGGAAAAAGGTACTGAATGACGTTGATACTGTATTTCTGATCACAAAAAGTGGGGATACCCTACCGGATCTTGCTCAAGAAGTGGATCTTGCTATTTACCCATGGCAGCCAGACTCTATCAGTATCGCTGCAGTTGGGGATATTATGACGGGTACAAATTTTCCCAATACCTCATTCCTTCCTGCCAGTACTGGCGAATATCTATGGCAAGATGTAAGATCCATTTTAGCAGCAGCAGATATAACGTTTGGTAACTTAGAAGGAACAATCCTAAATGACGGTGGAGAGCAGAAGTCCTGTAGTAATCCAGATCTCTGCTATTTATTTCGCACTCCTAAACACCTAACAGCAAATTTTACAGCGGCAGGCTTTGACTTAATGAGTGTCGCTAACAATCATGCTAATGATTTTGGCACCACAGGAAGAGAAACGACCCAAAGCGTCCTTGATTCACTTGGTATCGCGCATGCTGGATCAATTGAGGCTCCGTACACTGTCACGAAAATCGGTAAGATCAAGGTAGGTTTCTGCGCATTTGCTCCCAACCGAGGAACAATCTCAATCCATAATTATAAGACTATTAAGAGCATTTTGGTCCACCTTGATTCTATCTCTGACATAGTAGTGGCCAGTTTTCATGCAGGAGCAGAGGGCGCAAAACACCAACATGTTACCAGAAAAAGAGAATTTTATTACAGAGAAGATCGGGGAAATGTGTACGAACTAGCACATTTGATGGTAGAAAATGGAGCAGATGTAGTTCTGGGGCACGGACCTCATATCGTGCGTGCGGTTGAAGTCTACAAAGATCGATTTATCGCTTACAGTTTAGGTAACTTTTTGACTTACGGGAGATTTAACTTAAGAGGTTTGGCCGGGGAGGCACCTTTGATCAAGATTTACGTAGATCACAAAGGAAGATTCATCAGTGGTAAAATCCATTCGTTTCGTCAATATTATGATTTAGGTCCCAGAAATGATCCTACTCTTTCTTCGGTAAGAACGATACAGCGATTATCTTTGATGGACTTCCCTCAAAACCCAATCGAAATAGACCAGACCGGAGACATCACTTATAAAAAAGACTAAAGTCCGAAAACCGAAACAGTGCCCTACAAGGAGAAAGAGATTGAGAAAAAGTACTATACCATCGGCGAGGTTGCTGATGAATTAGGTGTAGCGACTTCTTTGATCCGGTTTTGGGAAGGTGAATTCAGCAACATAAAGCCGAAGAAAAACCGAAAGGGCAACCGCCAATTTACAAAGGAAGACCTTCAGAATGTGAAGCTGATTTTTCACCTAGTGAAAGAGAAAGGATACACCCTTCAGGGTGCAAGAGATTATATTGCGAATGGCGGTGAAAACTCAGACTCTATGCAAATGATAGAGTCACTAAAGAAAATTCGCGCTTTTCTTGAGCAAATCAAGAAGGAACTTCCGTGATTAAATGTCACAAGAGTTAGCTAGTTGGATTGCCCTAGAGCTCATCCCAGGTATTGGTAACCGTGCGGTAAAACAGCTAGTAAGCTATTGCGGCTCAGCCGCTGATGTTTTCAAAGCTCCTAAACAAAAGCTGAAGAAAATTCCTGGCTTTGGAGACAAAATGGTTGATAACCTTCTCCGAGCATCGGAAATGAGTGAGGCAAATGAAATACTGGAGAAATCTAATTTGCTTGGTACGGAGATTTTACATTTCGGCAGTAGTAATTATCCCAAGTTACTTAAGCAAGCTCCTGATGCCCCCAACCTACTCTTCAAGCGTGGTTCTGGCGATGTAAGTCCTGATCGAAGCGTTGCAATTGTGGGGACAAGAAAAGCTACAGAATACGGTAAACGCATTACTGAACAGATCGTAGATGCACTTTCAAGTCTCAATGTGAGCGTAATCAGCGGTCTGGCTTACGGTATTGATATCCAAGCGCACAAAGCTTGCCTCAGCAGCAATGTCCCTACCATCGGTGTGTTGGCAGGTGGAATTGATCGCATCTATCCATCAGTACACAAAAAGTACGCTGAAGAAATGCTTCAAAATGGTGCTTTGCTTACGGAGAGCTTTCCAGGTACTAGACCTGATCGTCATCTCTTTCCTGCAAGAAATCGGATAATTGCAGGAATGACAGATGCCACCATCATCGTTGAGGCCGCTGAAAAAGGTGGTGCATTGATTACCGCGAATATTGCTGATTCCTACAACAGACCTGTTTTTGCTGTACCAGGAAGCATTGGCCAGACCTACTCCGAAGGTTGCAATAGACTAATCGCCACGCAGCGTGCGCTAATCTATACTGGTATTGAAGACTTGATTTACCAACTCGGCTGGGACACGGACGGAACTACCAAAAAGGAGATGGTTCTCCCATCACTAACAAGCGATGAGAAAACCATCTATAAACTGTTAAATCAATCAAACGAGCCTCTGGAAATTGACCTAATCGCAATTAAATCGCAAATTGCCATTAATCAAGTGGCTTCACTCCTGCTTGCGCTGGAATTCAAAAATCTGGTAAAGAGCATGCCTGGAAAAAAATTTGGTTTAAGATAAGTTTCAAGTCAACAAGCATACAACTAAGCTATTTATACCAAAAAAGCCGGAGCATTCTTAAGCCTTCCTTACTTCCGAAGTAGAAACTTGATCTTACTATCATCTACTCGCATCACATAAATCTGATGGGGCTGTAATCTCGCATTCAGTTCTATCCTACCATTTTCAAAGTGGACGAATTCATTAAATAAAACAGACCCTTTAAGATCATATATCTCAATTTGCCCAGTAGGCTGGTCTGAAAGAACAGTCAAATTCGTGGATGTACCGAAAACAATCGTTTCAGAGCCAAATTGCTCGAGCACAGTCAACGGCTGTTGTGAAAAGATTAGACTGAATCTCTCCTCAAAGCTTCCAGCCAAAGAACTGAAGTCTATCTCAAGGCCAGGATTCAAATCATACACGTTACCTGTTTGTCTATCAATCAATGTGACAAATAATGTTTCGCTATTATAATTCTTTGTTTCAACCAACTTTAGGCGGTATTGGCCAAGCTCACTGGTATGATATCCCAACGGAACTGAATAGAAGACATCCGATTGAGGAAGAGGCAAAGCTTGAATAGCAAATTCCTCGCTTCCAATCAGCGTATAGAAGGAAAGATCGCGCTCACCTGGAAATCTTTTTGCGTCTAAACTATAATCAATGCCACCAGTCGCCTTATCTAAAAGTCCCACCAGAATCTCACTGGAGAATTGGTCATCAGATATTCTCAACTTAAAGGTGGTTGCCTCTTCGATACTTCTAAAGAAAGCACTATTACTATTGCTTCCTGCAACTTGCATAGTAGGAGTAAAGACCACATCGCCCCCTTGCAATGCTTCTACAAAAAATCCCTGGAAAGAAGTAAATTTTCCTGTGAAATCTTGAACACTCTTATTGCCTGAGACACCAGTACCAGGATCTACAGATCCACCGGCCGCTCCTAAAGAATTGACCGTAATGTAGTCGCCACCTCGAACCCCTGAGGTTGCAAGATTCACACCCCCGTCATTCCACAGATATGCAGTCCCGGTAGTATTGCTTGTGTTGTCCACATTAGCAAAAAAAGCAGAGGCCTCAATGGCAGCAGCGTAAGGATTTGCAACCATATTGAATTTGTCAGCGCCAAAAGAAAGGTCCTTGGATACAATACCTGAAACTAACGGAGCAGTAACTGAAAAATTTGTTTCCGGGGCACTACCGAAATATCCCTTGCCAGGTTGAATGATTGCCTGAGGGATAGGTGTGATGAACTCCTGCGCAGAGTTGTCATACTCAAAAAGGAAAGGAAAATCGAGTTGTTCAGCTGTTACTTCCAGCAGGGGTATTCCAAAAATGCTCAAAGCGCCTTCACTATTGATCTCTCTCTCCAGCGTTGCTACCCCCGTACCTGTACGATCACCTAATAGCACCACTGACGCGCCAGGTGCTACTGTTAGTTGGTTTTCATTTACTAATTCTCCAGTAATGGTTAAACTACCGCTGCTCACGGTTAGTGAAGATCCAAATTGAATAATAAGGTCCTCTACTTCTACATCACCTGTAATTTCAGGAGAGTTAGTAGCCAAAGCAGAAATTACAACAATGTCGTCAAAGCCTGGTAGAATGCCCCCCTCCCAATTAGAGGTATTTTCCCAGACTTCATTACTTGCACCGTCAAAAACATAAATCTCTCTATCCCTGTACACCTTAAACTTCAGATCGCGAGATGATGCTGATAGATCAGTTACATCATCCTTAATGGTCAGTACAAATGAAGCGTCATTGTCGGGTGAGAAACTTCCCGGTCTATCGGCAGTACCCAACAAAATCGGTGAGTCATTTGAGGTAAGCCCGGTTTCTTGAGCGTTTTCAAAAATAACTTCTCCGCTTACTTCGTCCAGGACAAATTCGTATTTACTTGGTATAAGATTAAGGCTATTTAGCACTCGAAGAGGCTCTAAGGTGATCTCTTCGAAAAAATACTTGTCATCCTCAAATCCAATAAAAATTGAGTCTACTCCATTGCCTGAAAAAGCGAAATCATCAAAAGCCCCTGGACCATCTAGCTGGACAAGTTGATATTGTCCGGTGAAGCGCTTTCTCAATAGAGTAGCACTAGACAAGTCATTTGCACTATTTTCGTCACCTGCTAACTCTACGGTAGCAGATAATTCGTAAGTTCCCGGCGTTGAGAAATCAAAAGGTAGCGAAAAGGTAAAATCAAAGCTCTCACCTTGTGAAATATTATCATTTACTGTTTCTCGCTGAATCTCCACTCCATCAACGCTATATGCAACATCAAATGTGGTCTGGGTATTAATTCCCTCATTTTGTATTTCCACAACTATTTCTTCTTCCCCAAAGACCAAATCGGTGGGTGATAGGTCCACAATCGCCAGATCATTATCAGCTAGTCCGGACACTTCAAAATCTGCGCTGTACAGCCCATTTCCATGTGTGCCTACCACTACCAATCCATCCTCGCGGGATCGGATTTGCTCCACAACTACATTACCAATTCCCGATGGATCCACTTGGGTCCAAACAGTTGAGGGACCGTTGAGAGAATTTGCGCTGTACATTCCTGTGCTTGTACCCACCAAGTATAGATCATTTTTGCCAACTATGTCCAACCAGCGAACTGATGGACCATCTCCTGAGCCATCTGGATTTTGCTCCAGATTGCCGCCGATTGCAGTCCAGGATGCACCAGCATTTTCGGAGATATAAATACTTTGTACGTTGTAATTAGAAAAAGTCACAATTACGTTCGAGGCGTCAGTAGGATCAACTGCAATACTTGACACATTCGCTTCCGGCAAGTCAGTCCCGGAATAAACATCTACCGAGACTGGATTGCCGGTATTTGCATTATCAATTCTGTAGACTTCTCCAGCAGTAGTACCTATGTACACGACATTTGCTGGTACCGAAGATATTCCTATTGTAGATATTGAGCCAAACTGGGTACTAGCGTTTGTTAAAGCCGTCCAACCTGCGGAATTGGTAGCGGTAGAAACCTGGTCATTTCTCCAAAGAATAGTTCCACCTGCCAGATACATTATTTCATCATCATTTGGATCAAGCTCAAAAGGGTTAACGAATAGGAAACCTCCAGCACCACTAGGTGTAATACTTTGGAAAGACAATGGAACCTGGCTATCCGCACTTGAGTAATCGATACGGAAAGTAGTTCCTCTCTGGGCCGATACATATCGAGAAGTACCATCTTGACTGAATGCATTATAGGAGCCATCCCCGCTAAATTGATCCGACCAGTCGGCAGTTCCAAGTGACGAAGTAGTTAACCAAGTACTGTTGTCCTGGAACCCAGCCATAATCTGATCTCCTGGACCAAAAGACAAAGCATAAACTTGTGTTGTCAAATAACCATTGTTCAAGGAGGTCCAGGCGACAGGCTCCACTCCGGACAAACTTGCCTGGATATTAGTGGTTCTGCTCAATCCTCCATCATGTGCTGATATCACCACATCAGGATCTGATGGAAGAAATACCAAATTGTGCTGATCGGGGTGATGGTTAGAATATAACGAAACATTATTTGCAGGGCTATAGCCACCAATCCAGCCATCCGATGGAGTAGCCGTCTCAAAGCCATCGAAGGATCTGTAAATGTTTGTAGTACCAATAAAAACGATATCTTCATCAGTAGGGTGAATTCTGACATACTGATCATATCCTCCCTGGGTGTTAGTATTACCAACGGAGCCCCCGAAGGCAGGTAAATTTGCAGTTCTGTTTTCCCAGGTTCCAGGAATTCCATCGGTATCACTGGGATCAAAAGTAAATTTCCAAAAGTCATGATCTAATGTACTTGGAGTCCCCGACGCAAAGACATAAAGTACATTTTCATTTGAGGGCGCAGTGCGTATTGTGACTCGACCAAATGTGGTTGGGAAATCTGTAGGAGTAATGTTCTGCCATGATCCAAGTGACCCATCCTCACTTCTAAATACACCACCTACGCCAAGTGCAACACCGTTATTATCAGAATCTAATGCTCCGTACAACACGCCCGAGTTTGTGACATGTATATCCGAAAAATTGTCAAATTCACCCTCTAGTACTATTTCGAATGAGGTACCACCATTGGTCGATCTCCAGATACCTGCAAAAGTGGCCACATAAACATGCCCCGTGTTCGGATGAACCACAATTCCAAAATTCAGATCAAACGGATCATTTGAAGAAAAAGATTGTGGTGTTGAGTTACTGGTAGCTGCCAGCGGAAAAAAAGAAGCGGCATTATCTGTGGATTTGTAAATACCATTACCCTGATAAAATGCAGATCCATTACGTGCGCTTTGAGAAGCACCGATTCGCTCACCTGTGCAGTAATACCAAATATTTTGAAAACCAGGTCTTGGGTCCTGCACAATGTCCGTGATTGATGGGTGTTCCTGAGCCGGTGTGATTCGACTCCAGGTTGCCCCTGCATCTACGGACTCCCATAGACCTCCAGATACTCCGCCCGCTAAGATTCGATTTTCATCGTTCACGTCTAGCGCCAAAGCTCTTGTCCTTCCACCAACGTTGAAAGGTCCTCGATTGACCCAGGGAGATGATTGATCACCTGGAGCTGTGATGTCATTAGGCGAACTGGAAAACTTCGAGGATCCATCTTGTAGATGAGAGACCTGGGAGTTCACATATTCTAATTCTTTTTCCCTGATCCCAGCGGGAATTTTGCCTGTAATAGGATCGGCCAGACGAATTGAGTTGTACTGAGCTCGCAGCTGCGGGTTATCCCCCTTTCTTGGAAAAGTGGCGTCAGTATTTTGCTGTAGTACTTTTTTTAAATTGAATTTTTTCCCCTGCTGCAGGTCCTTCACTACATCAGGTAAAGTGGGTATGCTACTTTTGGCTTTTTGACTTTGAGCAAAAAGCAGATTACTCGAAAGAGCGATTAATAAAAGCGTTATAAAGCGTATTAAAGAGTTTGACTTTCGCATAGTTAGGAGTGATTTATAAAATACGGTGCAAATTAGTTAGTGAATCTTTTCGTAAAATCTGATCGAGTGCTCTTTATATCTTCGGTTGCTACCTAATGGCAATGAAGAGACTA
Source organism: Bacteroidota bacterium (assembly GCA_039026695.1). Taxonomy (GTDB): domain Bacteria; phylum Bacteroidota; class Bacteroidia; order Cytophagales; family Cyclobacteriaceae; genus Ekhidna. Next base: position 911 of record JBCCLV010000082.1, on the reverse strand, counting down.
CTTCAGCTCTAAATCTATCTGAAACATTTAAACCAGGAAGATTTTCCATGTTTTGCTGGTCTGGGAAGACTTTCAGTGTCGGCTCAAGCGTCAAAGTGAAATTCACCTTAAGTGTATCCCCTCCGCGCAGAAACCCTTGGTAGGATCGACCCCTCTGTAGGACCTCTTCAATCAAGACGGAGGCTGTGCAGAAATGAAGTGCACAAATCGTTTCATCTTGCTGCTTTTCCAAAATCTTTAGTACGGATCCGATCACTAGCGACCCTTCAGGATTAAGATCATGATAATTGACTTCAGCAGGCACGTTGGATAATAGAGTAATACCTGGTTTCTTTGATGAGGAACCTTTTTGCTCCTCAGTAGGTGTCATATTAGCCGTAGAAGTTATTGAAGGTGAGCAACCAGCGACTAGAATAAGGGTGGTAACTGCAATTAAAAAATAATTCAAATTCTAAGGCGCTTTAAGTAGATCTGGAAAGCCTCTTTCGAAGGAATTCCTTTCACTTCTCCTAAGATAAAAGCTAAGTGCGAATCTATTTTGAATTTTAGCTGAATAGTCTAGATAAACCTACAAAAATTTAATCTGTCGTTTTACCCAATCGTTTAGTATATTCTTGCATAACGTACCTAATTGAGCGATAACTTCCATGGAGTGCTTTGCGTACCTCCTCCATTTCCATCCATTTCACATTTTTAATACCCTCCTCTTTTTGCGGAGCGAGATTCTTATCACTCAAGCAAGTCATCGCATACCAATGTGTCTTTTTTAAAACGTACTTTTTGTGACTGATGTAAGTATGCCAAACCGACTTGACTTTTTTATCGATTTTCACTTTTACAGCAGTCTCTTCTTCCACCTCTCTGATAGCACAATGTCTGTTTGATTCTACTTGTTCCAACGTCCCTGTTGG
>JBCCLV010000081.1:0-18739 GCA_039026695.1 Bacteroidota bacterium | reverse complement strand
CCGCTCTTTACATTCTTTGATGAACCTGGCGTTTCTTGTCTCAACCAGGGATGAGTTTCTTAAATTTTCATTGCTCTCAAGATAGATGTGGTCGCATTCAGCTAGCACAGTATAGAAAACTTGCTCAAATTCGCTGGTCCATTTGACGTTTTGGATTCCAGAAATTTCCCTTCCTTCCTTCTTAGTAAACTTGTGTCCTTCCCAAACTGCAATCTCCTCATTGGTTTCCCGTAAAAAAAGGACTTCTCGCAGCTGTTCATCTGGAAAATCTGGAGCAAACAAGAAAACGCTCTCTTCCTGATCAGCACCCGTTAAATACAGCAGATTACTGTTTTGAATGAATGACATAGTGCCATCAGCATTTCTGGGCATGATGTCGTTAGAGTGAACAATAGCCACCGAACGGGGCTTCATTCTTTTGGCTAAGTTCTGTCTGTTTTGGATGTAAAGCTGGTTGCTTATCCTCTCGTACCTCACTCTGATATTTTCCTTTTGAGTCTCCCCAGATTTACATCCGAAGCGATGGCTTTCAATTCGCTCTCACTGGTATTGTCTGCCTGGACGGATGTAAAAAAGCGTTGTTCCAGAAAGAGGAAAATGGTACCGCTGTTATTGTTGTAATCCAAGTTGATCCAACCAGGAATACCATCTACTTCAATGGATTTGGCGATTCCGTCGGTTGATTCATACTCATACTGTTGGGATGTATAAGCTGCAGCTAAAAATTCTGCACCCAAATAATCATTAAGTGTGATTTGTAAATTACGGTCACCGTTAGAATACTGCTTTTCCGCTGTACTGAAAGATGCACCTTGCATACTGAATCTGGATCCCTCTGGCTTTGCAGACCTTGAAAATCCCTGGGTACGCTCGGGAAGCATATCTATAAGGGTACGAAAGCTGATACTTTGGGTAAAATCGAGTGACCCAAAGTCGACATTGGAAGGAGTATAGTCATCTACAGTATTGTTGCCTGATCCTGTTCCTGTAGACGATCCGCTGCTATCTCCGCTACCTTGACCATTATCTTGGTTCTTTTTCTTTTTCTTCCCAAATAGAAAGTCATCAATGACCTGATTGGCTTTGCGCTCTGCCTTATTTTTAAGCCTGATTTGAGCCTCAGCAAAAGATGAAACGAAGAAGCCAATAAGAAAACATGCTAGTATTTTTTTCATAGGGTAAGCCTTAGTCATGTTAAGATTCGTAAAAATACTACTTCTTTTATTGCCTGCCTTTTCCAAAGCTCAGCAATTAGGTTTTGCCCTAGAGCAGATCAACTCACAGATAATTATTGATCAAAAACTGACAGGCAAAGGAGTAAAAGTAGGAGTGATCGATGGTGGATTTTTAAATGCTAATAAAGAAGAAAGTCTTGCCCATATTTTCGCAGACAAGCTAATCGCTGGGTATCGGGATTTTATTGATTCAACAGACTTTCCGTACAGCGGTAGTAAGGCGCTGGATGATGGACATGGTACAGAGGTCTTGGAGCTAATTGCAGGGTATAACCAGAAAAAAAGTGTTCAATATGGATTGGCTACAGAAGCAATGTACTATTTGGCACGTACGGATCATGGTGGATACGAAAGGCGATCGGAGGAGGAGAACGCCATTAAGGCAATGGAATGGATGGCCTCAAATGGAGTGAAAATCATCAATATCTCACTAGGATATAACTATGGCTATTCCAGGAAAGCGGAAAATTATGTTCAATCTGATATTGATGGCAGGAGCACCATACTGACGCAAGCAGTTGATCGCATTTCCGAAGAGTACGGGATCTTATTTATTGTGGCTGCCGGAAACGACGGGAGTAAAAAATGGAGAATCCTAGGGTCCCCAGCAGATGCAAAAGCCGCTTTGACCGTTGGGGCATCCAAATTCAAGATTTGGGACGAGGCAGGCTACAGCTCCAGAGGACCCGAATGGCTGGAATATGTGAAGCCAGAGGTCACCTGCTTTGCCTCTTCTGGCACCTCTTTTTCAACTCCAATCATCACAGGTTTAGCCGCTTGCCTACTCCAACGGAATCCCAAGCTTAGCGGAGCAGCGCTAAAGGAAGTCATTATCAAGTCATGCAAGCTTTCACTCCCTAATAACTACATAGGTTACGGCCCTCCAGATGCTGAAATAGCACTCAGTATCGTGAGTAGTGATGCTGTTCCAGAAAAAAAGGAGATAAATAGCACCAGGAAAGTGCATAAAATCGAACTGAAAACGCCTGTACCTTACGTCGCGGTTTACCATCAGAATGGATGGGTTGTAAAGGAAAAAGTGGTGAAAAGACTGAAGAAAAATAGCTTTCGGGTTCGGAGGAACAAAATATCTAATTCCTGCACCATCATTAGTCAGCATCAGCAGTTTCAAATTGTCTGGCAAGAATGATCCAATCTCTACATCTTTTGAAAAAAAAATTCAAGATTGTCCAAAAGTTTGTAACTCCTTCGTCAACATACCAAACGATCTATTTAAAAACCAAAATCCAATTATTACAATGAAAAAGTTTATGTTCATCTTCAGAGGTTACGATGAAAGATATGAGAAGCAATCACCAAGCGAAATGCAAGCCCACTTTGAGCGCTGGGGCGCATGGTCAGAAAAAGTAAAATCCGAAGGATATGCATTGGATGACAATACAGGAATGGTGGTATCAGAAAATGGTAAAGTAGTCACTGATGGTCCCTTTGCAGAAGGGAAGGAACTTGTGGGTGGATACGTAATTGTGGAAGCCAGAGATTACGATCATGCTGTTACCCTTTCTAAAGACTGTCCAATTTTTGAATTCAATTTTGCTACCGAAATTCGGGAAGTAGTTGACCAAGGCTAATTGATTCACTTAAAAAGGGCGGCTCGTATGATGTCGCCCTTTAATCAGGTATACCATGGATACTCCACAGATAGTAGACAGTTTCTTCCGCACCGAGTACGGAAAGGTTGTATCCCACCTTTCCAGCAGATTCGGCTCAAAAAATATTGAACTGGCAGAAGACGCGGTGCAGGAGACCTTGATAAAAGCTGTCCAGACGTGGCCTCACCAGGAAATCCCGGAAAATCCAACTGGATGGATCATAAGAGTGGCAGCTAACAAAATGATAGACCATTTGCGAAGAGAAGAACGGATGACCCAGGAGTCCGTACCTGAAAAAGTCGAACCAGCAAATGATTTTGTGTCACCGGAAGTCATTAATGATGACATGGTGCGAATGATCTTTGCCTGCTGCCATCCTGAACTCAGTCTTGAATATCAGCTCATCATTACCTTGAAGATTTTGGGAGGACTTTCAATTCGGGAAATAGCAGTAGCGCTGCTCAAAAAGGAGGAAACCATTGCAAAGGCCTACACAAGGGCAAAGAAGAAGTTTAAGAAGGAAGAGATAAATCTTTCGCTCCCCCCGGCGCACGAGATAGCCAAACGGTTGGACATGGTGCTTAAAGTAATTTATCTGCTTTTTAATGAAGGATACAAAGCAACGGAAGGAACTCAACTGATACGTGAAGATCTTTGCGAAGAGGCGATCAGACTAAACAAAATACTACTTGATAGTGAGATCTGCGATACTCCAGCTGCAAACGGCTTGATTGCAATGATGCTATTTCAAGCAGCAAGATTTCCTGCTCGTGTGAACCAATCAGGTGAATTGATACCACTAGAGTATCAGGATAGGAGTGTCTGGGACACCGAATTGATCAACTTGGGGCTTAAGTTTCTTAAAAAAGCTACCAATGGTACAGAAACAAATGAATACATCATTCAGGCCAGCATAAATGCGATTCACTGCCAGTCCGAAAGCCTGGAAAAGACAGATTGGGTGGCGATTTTACAACTTTATGATTTGCAATTAAAAATTGAATCCAACCCGATTGTGGCCTTAAATCGTATTGTGCCGTTGCTAAAAGCCAAAGGTGCAATCAGCGCGTGGAATGCAATCGAGAAGCTAGAATCTACGCTTTTCTTTGAGGAGTATTACTTATTTTACGCCATAAAAGCTACTGTCCTGGAAGAAATGGGAGATCACGAAGGGAGGATCGACTGTCTCAAAACTGCGCTTTCATTGGTAAAAAATAGCAAGGAAAAAGCCTTTCTAGAACGACAGCTTGCGGCCTCCAGGTGACTTAGTTGCCATAACTTTACCTCGCTATGAGCGAGCCGGAATTTGAGTTGTTTGAATTGCCAAATGGCATAAGGGTGATGCATAAGCAGGTAAGTAATACCAAAATTGCTCACCTGGGCATCATGCTGGACATAGGTAGCAGAGATGAGCTACACGAAGAGCAAGGACTGGCCCATTTCTGGGAGCACATGGCTTTTAAAGGAACCAAAAAGAGGAAGTCCTACCATATCATTAATCGGCTGGAATCCCTCGGCGGTGAGTTAAATGCCTACACCACGAAAGAGAAGATTTGCTTTTATGCTTCCTTACTGGACAGTCACATCGAGAAGGCTGTTGACCTGTTAGCGGATATCACCTTTAATTCGGTCTTCCCGGAAAGAGAAATCACCAAAGAAAGAAAGGTGATCCTGGAAGAAATGAGTATGTACCGAGATACACCCGAGGATGCTATACAGGATGATTTCGATGAACAGCTTTTTCCAGGCCACTCGCTGGGCAGCAATATACTGGGTACTACAGCATCGGTAAAATCATTTACAAAAGAGAGCTTTTTTCGTTTTCTATCAAGAAATCTAAATACGGAAATAATCATACTCTCAAGTGTGGGAAACTACCCGGCAAAAAAAATTAAAAGACTGGCTGAAAAGTATTTGCTGGAAATACCACATAAAAATCATACTGGTGCGAGAACCAAATTTGAGCATTACCGACCTACTAAAATGATGGTAAAAAGACCTATTTCGCAAGCTCATTATGCGGTGGGGCTACCCTCATTATCAATCAAGGATCCCAATCGGATTCCTTTCTTTTTTTTGGTAAATCTCCTGGGAGGTCCTAGCATGAATTCCAGACTCAATTTGGGCCTCAGAGAAAAACACGGATTGGTATACAGTGTAGATGCCAATTACGCAGCATATCAAGATACGGGACAGTTTGCCATCTACTTTGCTACCGACCCGATCAATGTAAAAAAGAGTCTGCGAATCATTTTCAAGGAAATCGAGCGTCTTAAGAACGAGCCCTTAGGGAGCCTTCAGCTACAAAGCGCAAAAAATCAAATCAAGGGCCAAATGGCTTTCTCTGAAGAGAACAATAATTCCATCATGCTGATGATGGCGAAAAGCCAGCTGGATCTCGGAAGAGTGCCAGACATTAACACGACATTTAAAAAAATAGATGCGATTACCTCATCCCAAATCCAAGACTTGGCAGCTGAGTATATGCCGGTGGAAGAAATGAGCACACTGGCTTACCTTCCTGAGGACTAGGGCACCCATTTTTATATGCTTAGTCCATGATAAAGGCTAAGAAATCAAAAAGCCTATTTTTGCGCGCTGCTTTAAAACCGCATGCAGAGACTACTCAAGAACTTTACCTTCAATCCAAAAAATGACATCCTCTCCGGGTTTACTGTAGCACTCGCCTTGGTACCTGAGGCGGTTGCATTTGCATTTGTCGCCGGAATAGATCCAATGGTAGGACTATATGGTGCATTTATGATGGGCTTGATTACCTCACTCTTTGGAGGACGACCAGGCATGATTTCAGGAGCGACAGGTGCCATGGCGGTAGTAATGGTTCATCTGATCCAAAAAGGCAATGAGGTGGGGTTATCACTACAAGACCCTGTAAATAACCTGGGACTACAGTGGCTTTTTATCACCCTACTGCTTGTAGGTGCCATTCAAATTCTGGCAGGTTTTCTAAGGTTGGGGAAATTTGTAAGGCTCATTCCTCACCCCGTTATGATGGGGTTTGTGAACGGTCTGGCAATCGTGATTTTTCTTTCGCAGTTAGGCATGTTCAAAAAAAGAGTTGGTGGGACTGCCACATGGATTCAAGGTCAAGAATTGCTGGTCATGTTGGGCTTAGTGGGTCTCACAATGGCCATCATGTACTTTTTGCCTAAACTGACTAAAAAGATCCCTGCGGCGCTTACTGGAATTATTGTAGTGGCAGGTATCACCATCGTAAGTGGACTTGAGGTACCCACTGTGGGCTCATTTATCAAAGAAGGAGGTGGAGCCGGGCTCAAGGGCAGCTTACCTGATTTTCAGGTTCAGATATTTGGGCTCTTCGGTACGATGCAAGGACATTGGGACCTCATTATCTCTACTGCATTTTTGCTAGCCGCTGTAGGTCTGATTGAGTCGCTCATGACGCTAAATCTTGTAGATGAAATTACGGAAACACGTGGTAGTGGTAATCGCGAGTGTGTTGCTCAGGGAGGCGCCAATGTACTGAATGGACTTTTCGGAGGAATGGGTGGTTGCGCCATGATAGGTCAATCCATCATTAATGTAAATTCTGGTGGCAGAGGCAGGCTTTCAGGTCTCATTGCGTCACTTGCACTGCTCAGTTTTATCCTTGTGGGTGCGCCCTTGATTGAACAAATCCCCATTGCAGCTTTGGTAGGCGTCATGTTCATGGTAGTGATAGGAACCTTTGCCTGGAGTAGCTTCAGGATCATCAATAAAATTCCTTTAGCTGATGCCATTGTGCTTATTACCGTATCTGCAATCACGGTATGGCAAGATCTGGCAGTGGCAGTGATTGTAGGAGTGATCATGTCGGCATTGGTCTTTGCCTGGCAGAACGCGACCATGATTCGGGCACGCAAGAAGTTCAAAGTAGATGGTACCAAAGTCTACGAAATTTGGGGTCCGCTTTTCTTTGGTTCAGTTCAGAGCTTCAACACAAAGTTTGATGTACAAAGTGACCCGGAAAAAATCGAACTGGATTTCATTGAGTCGAGGGTAAGTGATCACTCTGGTATAGAGGCTATTTTTAATCTTGTGCAGAAATACCGGGATGCGAATAAAGAAATCAAACTGACGCACTTGAGCCCGGAATGCAAAACGTTACTGTATAAAGCCAGCCCGGTTTTTGAAAACCTAATTGAGGAGTCGATTGATGATCCCCGCTACCATGTGGTGACCGATTTGGTGGACCGAGAGATCTAATGGAGGCAAGGCTCAGCACAAGGGATCATCAAATTCCAAAAATGATCTGCTAATTTTACCCACATGGATTTCTTTCCCGCTGATCTTTTGAAATACTCGGAGGATCATTCACAACCAGAGTCTGAGCTGCTCAAGCAGGTCAATCGGGAAACGCACCTCCACACTTTGAAGCCAAGAATGCTCTCCGGACACCTGCAAGGGCGTGTTTTGTCTTTTTTGAGCAAGCTGCAGCGTCCTAAGTATATTTTGGAGATCGGTACCTACACCGGGTATGCTGCATTGTGCCTTGCAGAAGGCTTGCAAGATGGAGGTATACTCCTAACGCTAGACAAAAATCCAGAGACAACTTCCAGAGCAGAAAAGTATTTTCATTCCTCAGCATTTCAAGACCAAATAGAAGTGAGGGTAGGAAATGCTATTGAGATTCTTCCCTCGTTACATTACGAATGGGACCTTGTCTTTATTGATGCCGATAAAGAAAATTATGGAGTTTACTTCGATCTAATTGTGGAGCAAACACGTTCTGGAGGATTGATCATTGCTGACAATGTCTTGTGGAGTGGAAAGATAGCAGATCCTGAGGTGCAAGATCGTGCCACCATTTCCATGCGAAAATTCAATAAAAAAATCCAGAAAGATAGGCGAGTCGAAAATGTCTTACTACCAATCAGAGATGGTCTTTTGGTAATGCGTAAAACTTAAAATGAAATTGAGCATAAAGAACATAGGTCTGGCCACTGAAAGGCCAAGCACAGTTTTTTGGGGCGCCAAAAAGGTAGTGCCCTACATAAGTAATTCCAGCATATGTCTGAGTTGCATCTTGTTAGTGCTCTGCTGGATAGCGGTCATTTTTCCGTGCAGCGCGCAAACTGTGCCTGGCAAAATGATGATTGGTGATGTAGAACTCAAAATCAACGAGAGCGCGCGAAAACAGATCCAAAAAGACGTAGATAGACTCACACAGAGCGAGACCTACTACAATATCCTTGTAGACAGGATGAATCTGTATTTCCCATTCATTGAGCGGGCTCATCAGGCGGCTGGTATACCCAATGAGATTAAATTTCTTTCTATTCAAGAGAGTGCTTTGATTTCAGATGCTGTTTCTTCCGCCAATGCAGTTGGTTTCTGGCAGTTTAAAGATTTTACCGCAAGGGAGGTGGGCTTGCGTGTAGATCGTCAAATAGACGAGCGTCTCAATATTGTTTCTGCTTCCAAAGGATCAGGTAAGTACTTTAATTCCAATAACTTTTTCTTCGATAACTGGGCTTACGCAGTAATCGCCTATCAAGCGGGACCTGGTGGAGCCAAAGCGCACACCAATAAAAAGAACTACGGACAAAAGAAATTGACCATCACCACAAATTCCTACTGGTACCTGAAGAAGTTTATTGCTCACGTAGTAGCCTTCTCGCCAGCAGTTGGAAGACCTCACTCAGAGGGTTTATGGCTAGAAGAGCTGACAGATGTTGCTGGAAAGTCACTGTATCAAATAGCCAGGCAAGAGAAAGTGGAACTAGAGGAACTGAAAAAATACAACAAATGGCTTAAGGTAGGGAGTGTTCCCAAAGACAAAGGCTATTCGGTTCTCGTGCCTCGACAAGGATCTAAGCCGCAACCACTTTTGGCCAAGGATAATAAAAAACCCGCGAAAATTGGCAGTTACAATAAATCAACCGCCAAGACCACAGCCACAAACTTCACATTACCAGACGGGACCACCTTAATCCCTATTAATGATGTACCTGCAATGCTTTCAAAACCCAATGATGATTTACAATCTATCTCAGCACGCGCAGGACTCAGTACCAAGGCGTTTATGAAGTACAATGACTTGGTAGAAGGCCAAGAGATCGTTCCAAACAAGTTTTATTTTGTTCAAAAGAAAAAAGCATGGGCCAAAGTAGAATTTCATACATCTCAATCGGGGGAAACACTTTGGAGCATCTCACAAAAGTACGGCATTCGACTGCTAAGCCTCGCAAAAAAGAACAGGATTGAATCCGCCAAGGAGCTCAAAGAAGGACGGGTATTGTGGTTGCGAAAAAAGAGACCCAAAAACACTCCAATCGAATATAAAAAGGCCATATCTCCTCAGAGGGACATAATTCTATCCAACGAACCTAACGTCAAAAATGAAATGCCCGTCTCCGCAATTTCCACCGACGAAATATCTGATTCGGATAAAAAAAGGCAAGACGAGGCAATCAAAACTGAAACTGTGCTCCAAGATCCAACAGAGGAGGATCCTGGCAGCAACTCAGAGAATATCGAAGCAATTGAAGTGCCTGTGGTGGATGCTGTAGCTGCACGAAAGAAAGTGATGATACATACTGTGGCGAAAGGAGAAACTTTAACCTCCATTGCAAAGCTCTACGAAATAAACGTAGCAGATTTACTGAGATGGAACCAGCTTGAAGATCCCAACGCCATAGAAATCGGTCAAAATGTTAGGGTAAAAAAGCCTGTAGAGGAAGCATCAAAAGAGAAAGGTACACAGACGCATACTGTACAGTCTGGAGAGACACTTTACGCAATATCCAGGAAATACAACATGACCGTGGATGAAGTGATGGAGCTGAATGCATTAAGTAATTTTAACCTGGATGCAGGCCAAGAACTGAAAGTCTATAAATCTGAAGAGTAGTACTGCTCACTTCATAGTTGCTAAACCCTTGGCAATTCAAGCAAGAGCTTTGGAATTTTAGATATCAAGTTCTGAAGGCCAGTGTGACAAAATAGCGCTACGGCAATTGTAGCTCCACCTTTAGATCGGCAGCTATGTCTTTGAGCTTTTTCAGATCCCTCTCTACTTTACGGTTGCTGGAAAGCAAGACTTTTGCTTCGCCATCCAAAAGGTATGCTTTGTAAAAAAAAGTCTTAACATTCGTGGATTGAGACCGAGCATTGACTGTCTGCGCGACTTTCACTTTGTTAATAAAAATGACAACTGGATCTTGGATCTTGTGCGTATGCCTACCCCTATTTACAGTCTTCGTAGCTGTATCCACATGGATGCGTTTGCCGCGGAGCTGTAGCCAGACCATTCCAGCGCCTAGTACAGCAAAAAATAGTACACCAGGAGCTGGCTTTAAGAACACGAATATTACAGACATGATAATGAGAAGCCAACCTACAGAACTTACCATCTGGAAGTTATTGTCGAAATTCCGAAGTGAATATTTCATGTGTATCAATCAGTAATCAAAATCCAGTCCCAGACGATCTTTCAGTTCTTGCAAAGCCGGATTTTCCTTAACCATATGGTCAAAAATGTCTTTGGAAGTGTAGAGCTTTTTCGTTTCTTCCTCCTGGATTACGTCATGCTTCAAGATTATGTGATCATTCTGAAGAGAACTCCTCAGATATTGCGTCAGCTTGACCTCCATTTTTTCCAGAAAATTTACCTCAAGCTGACTGGCAAGGTGGATGATCACCCGATGCTCATCATCAATGGAGAGGTCTCTGCTCAAAATAAGCTTTTCGGCCTCACCCAGATCAGAAATAGATATGCCAAATTGCTGCCATGCATCCTTAAGTTCCTCTAGCGTGAATGCATTCGACAGCTTCTCGGACGAGGGTACTGCCTTATCTAGGGTCTTTGCTGTGACAGTTTTTCGCTTAAAAATGCTTGGTGTCTCTTTCGGCTTGGCAGGCTTGTTGACTATTGGAATCTCTGCTGAATCATTATCTGTCTTTCTTAAAGTTTCGCCTGGCTCTTCTTTCTTACTGTTTTCTGATTCTGGCTTTTGTATCGAGGCTGTAGAAATCTTTTCCTGTGCATTCTCAAGGGGTTGAAGATCAGATTCTATCGGTGCTTTTGCGCTCTTTGCAGCGTTTTCAGTAGCTTCCTCTGCTGCTACTGTTTCTACATCAGGACTTTTTTTTTTGCCCCATGGTCGATGGAGCTAAGCGAAAGTGCATTGGGAAGATGCGCCAGTTTCATCAGGCAAAGCTCCACGTGAAGCCGCTGGTTTTTACTCTGTTTGAGATTAAGCTCAAACTGATTCGCAATATTTAAAGCGGACAGAAGAAAGGAAGGACTGCATTTTGCGGCCTGCCCCAAATAGCGCTCTCTTAGATTTGCAGTGGCCTCCAGTAAGTCAACTGTTTTTTCATCTTTAGCGATCAACAAATTCCGCAAATGCTGCTGAAATCCACTTAGAAAATTTCCTCCTTCAAATCCATTGCTTAAGATCTCATCAAAGAGCATCAGTGCACCGGCCATGTCCTCGCCCAGTAAATGATCTACCAATTTGAAATAGTAGTCGTAATCAAGGATGTGCAGATTTTTGATCGCATCCTGGTAAGTGATTTTTCCATTCGCCGAGAAAGTAGTGATCAAATCAAAAATTGAAAGCGCATCCCGCAAAGCTCCGTCTGCTTTTTGTGCCACCAAATGCAAGGCTTCCGGCTCTGCTTCCACTCCTTCCTGTTGGGCAATCTTTTCTAGCTGCTTTACAATATCAGTGATCTCAATGCGATTAAAATCATAGATCTGACACCTGGAAAGGATGGTAGGAATTACTTTGTGCTTTTCTGTGGTAGCTAAGATGAAAATGGCATAGTCAGGGGGCTCTTCTAGTGTTTTTAGGAAAGCATTAAAAGCCTGAGTTGAAAGCATGTGTACCTCATCGATAATATAGACCTTGTACTTTCCCTGCTGTGGTGGATACCTTACCTGGTCAATTAAATTTCGGATGTCATCTACTGAGTTATTGGATGCGGCATCTAGTTCGAAGATGTTGAAGTTATTGGAGGTCTCTCCAGAGGTGCTATCGAAGGCATTGATGGTCTTGGCCAAAATCCGGGCACAGGTAGTCTTTCCTACTCCTCTGGGACCACAAAAAAGCAAGGCTTGACCCAGGTGATCAGACTTGATGGCATTCTCTAGCGTGGTAGTAATGTGCTCCTGCCCTACTACTTCAGCAAAGCCTAGTGGTCGGTATTTTCTTGCTGATACTACAAAATTCTCCATCGAAGAGGCAAGTTAATCGCTGAGGACTCTTACTTAAATTTTAGAAGGAAAAATCTCTGTGTTTTCAATCCTTTATGCCCAAATAGTAGCATTTCATTATCACCAAGCTGTACGCAAAGCGAGGGCCTTACTTTTGTCTGCACATCTCCCCGATCAAAAAGTGCATCTCTGATGATTTTGCCCTCATCATTGATCCGGGCGATCATCACCATTGTTGTACTGTTTTTCTGCATCGGTGCCACCCTCCCTACTCCATTGTAGTCCACATTCTCTGCATTGTCATTGAAAATCAAATAGATATTTTTCCTGTTGTAAGCAGAAGAATAAGAAGAAAAGGAAGCCCTATCATTGACAGTATGTTGGTTCTTTGCAACTCTTACCGCGTCGGTAAATTCACCATAAGAATCAATGTTGAGCAACATCATGTCATCAAAATCATAATGGGTGGTAGTAACACTACCATATTGTGAGTAAGTAGTGACCGTATAAATGTGGCGCTGCTCGGCGATGATCTTTGTACTGCCATCTTCCGCTAAAATAAACTCATCAATAAAGAAGAACGGAAGCTCCACCTCCTTACCCTTGTCAATCTTCTTTTGGATTCTTTTCTTTTTACCCTCCGTCATGTTTTGTAATAAAAAACCGTCCTCAAACTTTTTAAAAGACTTTTGTTTGGTCTCTTTTGAAAGGCCATCTATACGCATGTAGAAAGCACCGCCAGTCATCATCTTGGACTTTTCCGAATAGAAACCTGCGCTGATTATATCCCCAGACGGAGCTATATCGACCTGCATGTCCTTTAGGTACTTCCCCTCGGATTCTATCTTGAATGAATCAATTGTGCCAGACTGATCGAGGGAAAGAAGTAAAAAATCGTAATTGATCTCACCATTTACTTTGGTCCTACGTCGATCATAGTACCTCTTTCCAAGAATAAAAATTTCGCCCTGATTGGTGATCCGGTGAGTCGTAAGGTCGATCAACTTGTTTACGTAAGGTATTTCGAAACGCTGGCTCCAAAGTTCATTCAGTGAATCATCAAAAACGATGATTCCAAACGCCTGATTGTCTTTCTTTTTATTAGGAATAGTGTAGACTAAGGCCAAATGAGAGGAGTCTGCCGAAAAGTGGAGATTCATGGCCGCATTATAGGCAGACCTTCCTTCACTTTCTATGGTAGCGATCAGCTTGGGTTCTTTGAGCGAAAAACTCTGCTGATCGATTTGCTGAAGAAATATCTTCCTGTTGGAAGAAGAAGTCGAAGAAGAGAACTGATAAAGCCTCTTATCGAGCATGAATATTTTCGAAGGTAGGATCTCTTCATACCCCAGCTGAGTTGATAGTTTTAGCTCATTTATCAGCTTAAGGTCAAAGCCGAATTTAGATAAAGACAATTCTCCAAGTCCTGTTTTTCCCTTGGCGTAAGCCATATAGAATCCCGTTTTGTCATAGCCAATAAACTCAACGGGCACCGACCGTTTTGAAACCTTAAAGAAAGGGCCCGGCTGAATTTCATAATCCTGAAGCTTGGGTTGTGCTTTGACCAAAACTGAACTCAAAACCAATAAAACTGTAGCTATTTGTCTTTTCATTATTGAATGCTCTAGGCTAACAAAGGAACTACAGGATAAGCATTTTCACTAGTTTACAACTATGAAAGATAATAGGTGTGTAACAGTGCACTAAACCGGCCTAGAATGCTAAAATGCCAATCAAAATTTTTGAGCAATTTCACTGTTCGGTTGCAAAAAAAGATCTCTTTGTAAATTAACTGTAGTATAAGTTGTATAACTGTAGTATAAGTTTTAACATTACTGTATGGAACGACTTACACAGGCCGAAGAAAAAATCATGCACATATTGTGGAAGATCAAAAAGGGATTTGTAAAAGACGTCATAGCGCAAATGCCAGATCCTAAACCACCCTACAATACTGTCTCTTCGGTTGTAAGAATTCTCAATGCTAAAGGATTAGTGAATTTCAAGGCGTATGGTAAAACATATGAGTATTTTCCTACCCTATCAAAAAATGCGTTTCGGTTAAGTTCCTTCAAAGAGCTCTTGAAAGACTATTTTGATAGTTCTCATGAAGAGTTGGTCTCTTTCCTGGTTGACAAAAAAGAACTGACTGAAGAAGATGCGGTGGAGATAAAAAAAGTATTGGATAACCTTTCAAAAAAAGAAGATGACAAATGACATACTCATTTTCTTGTTGAGAGGCAGTATGAGCGCCTCCATTCTTTACCTTTTTTACTTGTTAATGTTGCGCAGACATTCAAACAGGATTTTCAGCCGTTTCTACCTTGTACTGTCCCTCTTTTTTGCAGCACTTGTACCTCTGATTGACATTGAGATATTTAAGAACTCAATTTTGATATTAGAAAGTAATGAAGTGGATTCACAACATTTGGTAACAAATGCTAAAAAGGTCACACATATATCTTATTTATTTATTGTCGCATACTTTCTTGGGCTCGTATTTTTTATCTCAAGGTTTTTCATTTCTCTTTTTTCCATTTTAAGAATTACTGGAAAAGCCGAAAAGCACTTTATTGAGGGGCATCGGATACTTGTCACCCCAAGTGCAAATCCGGCATTCTCTTTTTTCAATACGATTTATGTATCGCCGAAGATTTTTACAGACAAAGTGAATCTTCCTTTTATTCTAGCCCATGAATTAGCACACAAAAACCACTTGCATTCGATAGACATGGTGCTAGTTAACCTGTATTGTGCCATCTTTTGGTTTAATCCAATCAGTTACTTAATTAGGAGGGAGGTAGTGACCGCTATTGAGCATCAGGCGGATCAGCAGGTATGCCAGACTTTTGATAAGAAAAATTATATTGAGACCCTTCTAAAATACCAAACCATAACTAGGCTTTCTATTGCTAATCAATTCGGAAGTCACCGCCTGATTGATCGCATCAAACAGATTGGCACAACCAGCGGTAAAAAGAAAAAATCGAGCTGGCTCTCATTTGCTTATTGTATTCCTGTGATCTTAATAGTTACGTTTTTTCTAGGTGGACATGTCCAAGCAGCTATTGCAGAACTTGAGACTGGCAAAGCGGAAAAATGTGAATGTGAGGGTATCCATTTGACACCTGACAACAAAGTCATTGTAGAGAAGCAGGGTAAATACGGTCTGGTGCAAACGCTTGAAGAGAGACCTAGCAAATAGAATTTCTTAATTAACTACTACATTACTATGAAAAATTACAACCACACACTGATTGCCTTTCTGGCATTATTCCTTTGCCTACAATCTTGTGCTCAAAAAGCTAAGATCACCAAAATCAGAGGTCAGATAAAGAATTATTCAATGGGTGAATTCGAAATGAGGATTTTCCCATTTAACATGGAAACGCTTCAAAATGGCGCGATTAAACTCAATAGTAGAATTGACGAAGAGGGCTACTTTGAAATAGAGACAGACCTTATAGAATCTGAATTAAATTCTACGTGGGCCACTATTGGAAATGAAATTTCGTATATGACCATTTCTGCGGGTGATGATCTGTACATTGAGGTTGATGCAAATGCTTTTGACGAAACCATCAGATTCACCGGAAAAGGTGCAGAAAGAAATAATCATCGAGCACAAAGGTTCCTCCGATATGAGGATAGAGAGATGGGTGTCAATCCAGATGAATTACTGAATTTAAACTTTAGAACTTTCGTGAAAAGACACGAAATACTTATTAGGGAGAAGAATGAACTACTTGATTCTATCTGTGCGGATGTGAAAAATGAATCATACTACACACGCGAAAAGCAACTTATTGCGAACCACTTTCTTCAACAAATCATAAAGCACCAGCAAATGAACGGGTTTTCAGATTATGGGAAAGCCAAGCAATTAGTGAAAAAAATAGGTGTAAACGATCAGATTGGCCTTTTTCAGTTTAACGACGCTAAGAACTCCATAATAGCATATCCTCGTTTTCTAGCTGGAGCATCGCCAAGTGATTTAGAAGTATATACTACAGCAAAAGAGGTGCTTACAGGAAATGCACTGAGATACTTCTATAAGAAAGGGGTGGAACCGATGCTTTCCGGTGAGGATGGCAAACAAATACTTGCAGACCTTCACAAATCGGAGGTGGATAATTCTGTAAAAGAGCAACTAAATGCAGCTTATGAGCAAATAACCCAGTTGAGAGACAGATATCCAGACCAAGAGGGAAACTACACGGTATTTGCAAAAAATCTAAAGAAAGATACTTTTAAAATATCAGGTCATATAAAGGGAGGTAATCCTCCGAAGAAGGTGGTAGTTTATGATCAGGGATTGACTGCTCGTACCCAAATCGAGACAAAAGTTGACTCTCTAGGTAATTTCCTCTTGAAGATCCCGCTATATTTTTCTCACGATTTGAACGTAATTATTGGCAGAACTTATGCCACCTTGCTCGCTCACCCAGGAGACCACTTACACCTAGAAATTAAAGGAGGAAATATCAACTTTTTCGGTGACGGAGCAGTAGATAATCGGGCGCTCCAAGAATACCTGACCGCAAACTCTTCCCAACATCTTTTTAGCCGATCGGATTTACTTTCCCTAGACCCCTCTACAGTCAAAAAGGAGGTTATTGCTAAATACAAATCAGATCAAGATTTTAATAAGAACTATTTTGCTGAAAAGAACTTACCAATCGTAAAAAAGTACGCAGAAAACAAAATCTTACTAGAAAACTTTGGCCCACTGGTTCAGTATGATCCCTATCGGAAATATAGAAATAAGAAAGAACAGATTGAATTAATCCCACTACCCGCAGATTTCTACGATTTTGAATCAAAATACCTGAAGTTCCAACCAGAAGTAGTTCTTAACTCTGAAAGTATTTCACTTTGTACGGGGCGTGCTTCCAAACTATATGCAGAATCCGTTGATTTATCGCCAGAAGAACAGTTGGCTTACGTGCTTGATTTAGCAAAAGCACAATTTAACCCAATGGAATATGAAGTGTATTTTACCATGACAATGAACCGCCACCTAAGTGAAAAAGACTTTGAAATCATCGACCCCTACATTATTAAGTATCAAAAAGAGATAACCTCCCCCTGGATTGTGGACGAGTTTATCTCAGAGTACAAGCGACAAAAAGAAATCTTTGCTGGATTGGTCATAGAAGAAGGTACAGATCTTAACAATGCGCCTGAAACCAGCGCAGACAGTCTACTAGCCAATATCCTTAAAAAGCATCAAGGGAAAGCAATCTACATTGATATCTGGGCTACCTGGTGTAGCCCTTGTGTGGGAGAGTTTGCTTACGCGAAGGAATTTCATGAGGCACTAGACAAAGAAAAAGTTGCCACTGTATACCTAGCAGGTCACTCTAAAGAAAATGTCTGGAAAGCAATGATAGCTGAACACGACCTAAAAGGGGATCACTATCTCTTGACTGAAGAACAATATGAAGAAATATCTTCAAAGTTTGAATCCCGAGGATTTCCCCATTACGCCATTATAGATCCGAATGGAATTATTAAATATAAGAATGCTCCCAGGCCATCTCTAGGGCAGCAAAAGTTAAACGATGGATTAGTAGAAATCCTCAATAAAATGTGAATACAAGAAAGTACGCGTACTTAGAGGATCACGGAACCTTTTTTCAACTTGATTGTCTTCACTTTCTCATTAGTAATGATAATTTTGAGCTTTACTAGCACATGGGGTCGACTGGAATCGACAGGAAGTGTAAGCTATATGCTAGCATGCAGGGTGGTGAGTGTACATCCTCAACCAATTCATTCACAATTGTAATTGGCGAGTCTAACTACGCTATGGCAGCCTAATTTCTGACGTATAGTCGAAATTAACAGGCATAATCGGTTGAGCTCCAACGAGTTCCCGGGCCACATCCCACCGCTCTTCGTCCTTGAGGGAGGATTTTGGGGTGTCATAATAAGGAATAGCTTGAGGTAGGGTCGTGGATCTCTAGCGAAATTTAGCGACTGGTATTTTCGGTAGGTTGTTTTCCACCAGCCATGAGTACGAGATAAATCAAGGATTACTAAGCATGTAGAAGGCCTTTAGATGCCTTAGCTGGACGAGGGTTCGAATCCCTCCGACTCCACAAATGAAAACGGCCCTTTTGGGCCTTTTTTATTTGTATCAGTTGTGGTTCGGACCCGATAAAGAGGGTTCGAAATGGAGCGAAGCGGAATTCACGAGGGGTCAAGCGCATGGATGCGGGCATGAGTAATCCCTCCGACTCCACAAGAAAAGCTCACCTTTAGGTGAGCTTTTCTTTTTACGTCTTTATAAAACGTTCTTTCAAAGGACTAATAGATCATTGGACTTTTTCCTTACTTCTAAGCTTCTGCATATTTTTTTGAGTCCTCCACATACCTTTTGAGTCCTCCCAGGTCCTTCAAATGCATACTATGGACCCATTTTATGATGTTTCCGAAATAGGCGATTAAAAATGCTGGCTTCCTCAGTTTCTCTTTGAACCGTAAGTTAACCTCCGTTTTAGACTCTGTTATTTGCTTCAGTATAAAGTCTAACCTCACATCTTCCTCAAAAGGTGCTACGTGACTTTTTACAAAGAAATTCACCCGCTCATTCTCAACCAGCCCAGTAACTTCTTGATACCCGAACTTTTTCCCTTTCTTATTTTGAAAAATGGTCTGTGCACCAACTACACCGTCTGTATTTGCTACTTCACAGAGTGAAT